>JBGSIY010000240.1:0-10623 GCA_041742275.1 Pirellulaceae bacterium
CTTCGCGGTCGCGGGGGCGACAACGCGAGCGAAAGACCCCATTAATCCAGAGTATCATTCTCTGCGCGAGGGGGCCGAGTGTTTGTATGCAATACTGAAAACCAGCTGGGATGGTGATCGCCGCGGCACCCACTTTTTGTCGGCGACCGATGTGGGGGACACCGATGGCGACGGACGCCTGGAGATCCTTGACACCTTTGGCGACCCACTCTATTTTTCGATTCGCCGCAGCGTTCAATCTTCGGCTGACTTAAATGGGGACGACGTGGTCGATCAACTCGACCTCAATGACGTTAATGAAAATGGAGCGAATCTCAACGCTGGCGATTTGACCGACCTCTTGCTAAATCCAAACAAACCGGTGGAAATTGGCGACTTCATTATCGATATCCGTTCCATCAATCAATAAATCAATTCCTTATCCCAACCTGTTGGGGAACCATCATGCAATCGACATCATTCACAATTTATCGACACGGTGCCCGTCATCGACACGGTGCCAGCCATAGACACTGTGCCCGTCATCGAAACTGTGCCCGCGGCTTCTCGATGGTGGAGATTTTAGTCACCATCTCGATCATGGCCTTGTTGGTGGCGATCCTCGTCCCGCAAATTCGCATGGTGACGAAGGAGCGGGGGATTCGCGAGGCGACGCGCACCGTGGGTTCCGCTTTTTCCGAGGCCAGTTTGCGAGCTCGTACTGATGGCGTGGCCGGAATTGCGATCGTGCGCAACCCCAATTACTTTCGGTATGCCAACAACACAACGAACACCTACGATTCGGTCGGCGGACGCGTTTATTATTCAGCCAACACCATTTATCAATTGCGAGCAGTGCGTCCATACGTGGGGAATGAATTGGGCGAAGAGGGAGCATTTCGATTGGCAGCAGGGTTGCAGACTTTCACCATTGCAAGTCCGTTTAGCGATTCCTTACTTCAAGAACTTTTAAAGGATGCGCTTTATCTTAAATTTCCCGGACGAGCTGGCAAATTCGGGATAATACCGTTCATGACTATTCACGATCCCGTTCTGCGACGTCTAACATTCGTTTTACAGCCCAATCCGGATTTGCCGAATTTTTCAAATGGATTTCAACTTCCCTTTGAATTGCACCGAGCCCCGCGAGTCGACACAACTTCGGAGGTCCGCTTGCCTCGTGGCTATCACATCAATCTTAACTATTCTGGCAATCTCGATTTGGCCGACGCCGATGCGAATCCATTTACTTGGACCACCTTCTCACAATACTTGCCGCCGCGAACACCGACACCCACGCCGACAGATCCCAATTTAATGCCCATCATTATTACTTTCGATGAGTCGGGGGGGTTGGACTTGATATTGCCCAATGCCTCACATGGTGTCGCCTATGTCACGCATGAACCCCTGGCGATCTGCGTGGTGGAAGACCGGGATGCCGACAATTTTCGTTTGGATATCACCGGAGCCTCGGCCCCGCTGGATTTTATGCCCAAGGGCTACATTGCCGACGGAACGGATTTACTGAACAACCCATTGATGCAGTGGGTTGTGATCAATAATCGCTCGGCCAACGCGACAGTAGCCGATTCGGCAACACCCACAACGCCGTTAACCGTGGCCAACGCCGCCACCGAACAACCCTTGAGAATGTTACAGTCACGCCTCCTGTCGGCGACGCGGCAAAACACCACACAATAACCGACGGAAGTCCTAACAAGGGCAACCCGTGCTTCGCGAAATTAAGCGATACGAGCGACGCACCTGAGAAAAACCGATTTCATTTTTTTAATTGACAAGATAATCCGATGTACCAAAAACCTTTTCCCCATCCACGAGCTGGTATCACGGTCATCGAAGTGTTGACTTCGATCATCGTGGCCCTCATCGGAGTTGCTGGTGTCCTGGTCATGATCCCGTTTGCTGTGGGACAAGCCGAAATTGGTTTCGACCAAGAGGCCTCCTATCGCCATGGCGCGAACTTGGCGGAAGAATTCGACATCAAAGGCTTCAGCAACTCCAACCGCTGGTCGTTGGATGTCGGCACAGTTGGCCTTCGAACCAGTCGCAATTACGTCATCGATCCGATTGGTGTCGCCCAACGGGTGGAGAACACGCAAACGTATGGCTATTTTCCCTTTGTTAGCCCGGCCTTGGAGACGGCGGTGGCAACAGCCGCGAATAACGCCTTCGCTCCTCCCTTTGCCAGTGCCGATAAAACCATTTTGATCGAACGCACAAACCTGTTCGGCTCGACGGCCCTGCCCGTCGTACCGATGACCACCGGATTGGCACGGCATCATTTCTCTTGGAAAAATGATTTACAGACAGCCGAGCCCGAATTGACGGCCGCCGTCGCAGCGGGCTACGCCAGCACGGACCTGGCTCCACCGCAACAAGTCTTTGACGTCAATGGCACGAACACGGCCGTGAAACGTCAGTCGCGAGGTGAGATGTCGGGCATGGTTCTGACGGTTCCTGCGGATGTGATTTCGAATTCACCCTTGAATCCACCGGGAAGCGAGTCCCTATATCCTGTCGCCAATCCCGATGCGAGTGCATCCGATCGGACCTATGAATTCCGCAATTATTTTTTGGCATTCAAGAACCGTCCGAGGCCCGTGGAATACGCCGGAGCTTCACTGCATCCCTATGATCGCGTTTACCAATTGGAACCTCCCTACCTTACATACAATCCAGACCCGGATGGCATCTCGGCCAATGGCTTTCAAAATTGGCAAGCGAGAATGTTGTTCAGTGGGGGCACCGTGAAACTCCGCGAACCTGTCGCTTTGGCCAACAACAATAGTCTTTCGACTCAGCGAGGCGACGTTCGACGCGGAGACTGGATCATGTTGACCAATGTCACCTTTCGCCGCAATGAAAATCGTTTTTTTCAGCAAGTCAATTTTTACCAAGTCGTCGATGCCACGATTGACTCGGATGCGTCAGGTAGTTTTTGGCAAGTCACATTGCAGGGCCCCGATTTTGACATGGGTTGGCATCTTATTGATGACATGCCCCCCTCGGGCGTGAACCAAGATTACGCGACGTTCACCGACTTCGCCGCTTGGACTCGCACCACGGGAGGCGTCACAGAATCATTCCCGTCTAAAACGTATGCAGTGCATTTGCCCGATTTGTGGGCCGTATTTGAGAAGACATTCCGTTAGTGGCAATCGGGGTCGCTGGGAGACCCCTGCGAACGCGAGCTTGAGCCAAAATCACCAGTACACCATTTGACACAACACGATCAGATCAAAAATTCAACAGCGAGTCATGAGGCGCGACGAATCGAAAGAGGAGTGGACGCGATGTTGAAACCTACAGCAACCGGACGACCGTTATCGGCGAACGGGGAGAACAAAATTATGAAATGGCCAACTATGAATCGATCAATCCATGCCTTTCGTCCCATGGGGCTGCCGCGTCAGCGTCGAGGGATCACGTTACTCTTTGTCCTCAGCCTGATCGTTTTGTTCTTGCTGATGGGAGCGTCGTTTGTACTGATCGCCAGTCAGTTCCGGCGCTCGGCGACGGTCTTGGGTCGGATGCATGTTCGGCAGGATGATGCACGTTCACTCGTAAGTCGCGCCTTCTATGATCTCCTCCGCGAGCCCGATCTAAACAACGCCAACTCCCCCCTCCGAGGCCATTCGATTTTGGGTGACATGTACGGGTATGGAGGTGTTTCCTTTGTCCGTGCCGCGGAATTCCAATCAAACTCCAGCAATCAGATTGTGAATCTTGAACTCGACCTAGACAACAATGCCGCCAATGGCGATCAGTTCCAGCCGATACTGGGTGGGATTGGTACCTCGAGTGATTTTGTTGACTACAGCGGGGCTTATGATGGCATGATCTTGACGTTCACCGATGGCCCCGCCGCAGGAATCTCATGTCGAATCGTGGCTTATACGGTCAACACCAATGCCGCCGCGCCTCCACCCTTGATTCGTGGATTCCAAATCATCCCAGCTTGGAATGATCAAGTCGCTGCATTCCTAACGCCGTTGACTTTAGTCGGCTCGCGAGTGGTGATCAACAATCGTCCCTTTACTGGCTCCGGCGCTGGGGCTTATAACCCCAACACGCGGATCGATACGCCGGCATTGTCTTTCGACGCGTTGTTACCGAATCGAATTGGCGAAAGCCTAGCTCAGTTTCGTGCGGCCAATGGCTATGTCGGGCTCGCGGGCAGCGCCTTGGGCAACAGCAATTCCACCAATGAAGATTACGATGCTGTTGACTTTCAAAACATGTTCTTGGCAGGTCGTTTGAACGATGGCACCATTATTCCGAGCTTTGCACGCGAAACACTGGAGGCGGCGACCAGCAATGCATCTCAGTCCGTATTTCGTGCCTTTAACCCCGGCGCTTATTATCCCCCAGATGTCGACAACGATATGGATGGGATCAACGATGGGCATTTCATGGATATTGGTCTGCCCGTGCAAACGGACATGAAGGGCAAGGTCTACAAGCCCCTCGTTTCGTATCATGTGCTGGACATGGATGGCCGCTTGAACGTCAACACTCATGGAAATCTGGCACAGATCCCCTCGAACAATTATTTCAAAACGGACCTCGGTTTGCTGGAAACTTTTTATGGCTCGGGTATCCCAGGAACGGCATTAAGCTTAGGCGCCGGTTATGGGCCAGCAGAAGTTAACCCTAACTTTATCCCTGGTTTTCCTCTGGCAAATGTGCTACTTGGTACCGCAGCCTGGTCAGGACGTTATGGTGTCGACGGGGTTCCGGGAGCGCCGTTGCGGGATGCATCCAGCGCGTACAAACTATTTGGGCATCCCGAAGGCGCCTTCAATACGGGTGGCCTCGTCGGCAATTTATTCGCCTCGCCCATGGATATTCATGGACGTTTGGGCTATGGTTCCGCCAATCTATGGAAAACGGGACTGCGTGTCGATCCTTACGATACCGCCAGCTTACAAACCGCCGTGCCAGTCGGAATGCCCATTACCAATATCGATACGTCTCTGTTGGTCAATGAGATTTTGAATTCCCCCTACGAGGCGGACTTCACAGCAGCTCCATTTGTCCCGTCACCTTCGGCTGTCGACACTCCGTTTTCACCATCGGAACTGGAAGGGTTGTTGCGAAGTGGCGATACGGATCGGAACATGATGGCACCCCGACTACGTGCCTTGGTCGGAGAAAATTTCCGAAATATTGTCACCACAGATAGTTTCGAAGTCCCCGTTCCACCAACACACTTGGTAGACAAATTGCGGGAGATTTTGCTGAGTCGAATCGCTCCGCCACCGACGGTACCCACTGAGGTCCAACGGCAATTCATTGACGATTCAGTCCGTCTTTTGCTTCCGGCAGAAGTGCGTCGCGGCCAACGGATGAACATCAACCGCTCATTTGGAAACGGGCTGGATGACGGCGTGACCAACGCTGCCCAGGGGCGCCGCATCGGCGTGATCGACGAACCAGGTGAAGGCATTTCCGGAACGGAAATCATGCCCGATCCTTATGGCCGAACCATTGCTATGGACTTGAACGGGGATGGTATTCAAGGGGGGCCGTTTGAAGGACAGACGCGGCAAGATTTTGCACGCCATTTATACATGGTCACGCTATTGACCACGCAATGGGTTGATCGGAATGGAGATGGCAATGTTACACTAGCCGATTGGTATGACTACGATGGAAATGGTTCGGTAGAAGTTGAAGATTTACTGGCCTATCGTCGCGATGTGGCCCAATGGGCCATCAACGTTGTTGACTTCCGCGATCCGGATTCGATCATGACGGGATTCGAATTTGATTTAGACCCGTGGGATGGATGGAACGTAGATGGTGATTTAACTACCGATGAAGGAGCTGATCGTGGGGTGGTATGGGGCGCCGAGCGTCCGGAATTATTGCTTACCGAAAGCTTTGCCACCCATCAACGTCGCACAACCGATACTTCAGCCGACTCAGACAATACGCCGGGTCAAGATCTAGCGGGTGGTGATGACGACTTGGATAGTCAACTGGTCCCAAACACATCAGCCTATTTTGAGTTATTCGCGTGCAGCCAATTGTCCGGGTATTCGACGGCTAACATCAATAATCGCCGCTATCCACCTGAGCTCTATGGTACTGACGGATTGGACTTGCAACGCACATCGCTCGATGGAACTTCGCCCGTATGGCGGCTCTCGGTACGGCGACGATATGATGGAGATGTGACTCCGGACGAAGCGGATGACGATGCGAGCTCGATTGCATCAAATGAGATTCGTCGCGTCTATTTTGTTCAGCCCAACGCATCCGTCGATACAGGCCCAGAAGTGTTCTACCCGGACGGGCTGACTTTACCGGAACTCCCCGTAGGTGAATACGCGGTCGTTGGAGGCGGGATTCGTAACGGCGCGCGGTATGACCATTATCTCGGGCGCCGCAACACAATTACCTGGGAGACCGAATTGGTCGATACGAGGCGGATCTCTCTGGTCCCCGGTGCCTCGTTTGCCGCTAATCGAATTGAACTTCGCTATTGGGATGGTGCCAATTGGCAGACCCAACAGCGAAACGCACTCGCCATTCCGGTGAATCAACCCAATCCCAACTACGAGGGGAACCGACGTCCCTTCGGAATTACCGAACCCGTCAACGGCTATGCGGCATTGGTCACTGCCGGCGTACTTGAGATTCGGCAAATCGCCGATGGGTTTCAGTTTTTTGATGTCGCCACCAGCACGCCGTATGTGTACGATCAACCTGTTGATCAACAGCTAATGCCGGCGGAATGGATCGATTTTAACACGAATGGAACGTCGCTAGGGACGTCCTTGGATTCTCCTGCTTTAGCTGCTGCCGGCATTCGTGACGATGGCCTTTATCGCCGTCACAGTGCAGTATATCTGCAGAGATTGGCCAATCCGTTGCTTCCTTTTAACGCTCTTTCGAACCCTTACATTACCGTCGATGGAATAGGAAACGACATTACCATCTTCAATGGTGCAACCTCGACTCCTGAACAAGACGCAACTCCCGGAATTTTGCCGAACCTAGTGGCTTCAGTTGAGCGTGGCACCAACGATGTTGACTTTGCCAGAAAACGATTCCTCTGGAAATCAAACCTGGACGGGCGTTACGTCGCCGAGACAGCAACGCGTCCCGAGTTGGACACAACGGCTCCTGGAGACTTGCATTACCTTTCGTTTAACGTGGCCAACTCCCTAGGTGAGATTGATCAGGTCTATCGGTTTGAACAAAACAATTTTCCTGCACCATGGAATTCGGCTATCGACAATGTGGCCTTACCTTGGCTCAATTGGAACGATCGTCCTTACGTAAGCCACCTCGAAATGACATTGGTTCCCTACAGCGGGGCCTATGGCATGTTGAGCACATTCGATTTGCATGATCCCTCCAAAAATGCATACGACGGTGGGCCTGGCGCTGGGCTTGCTCCCGTTCATGCAGGACAATTTGGACACTTGTTCGGATTCCATACCGATCAGTTTTCTAATCCGAGCGCTGGCGGGCAAATTGGCTCTCCGGCCTTGCATCGCGTATTGGATTACTTAGAGGTCCCCTCCCGTTATGTGGGGGTTGAGAAATATTTAAACCCCGCTCAATTTGGAGTGGGAGGACCGGGCTCGGCTAACGCCGTGGCTTTAGGAATCAGCCCGCCTAATAACTCACTTTCCAACTACCGTTATCCAGGCAAGATCAACTTGAATACGTTGTTTAGCGAAGGGGTTTATAACTCATTGATGGGACCTTATTCGGCGATTGTTCCCTATGCGAATTTCGATCAAAATCGTCGTTCGACGGGTCCAGTGTATCCGACCGATTATCCCTGGGTTTATCGCAATGCTGAATCAGCCAATTTAGTACCGCCCGTAAGCTCAGGAACTTTGATTACCAGCAGCTCGGGACATACATTGTTCCGCAATAACGATCCAGGAATGCCCATTAGTGGGACACCCTTGTTTGATTCACTGGCATTGTCGGGTGCCCATAATGACCCCAGTCGCAGTGCTTATTTTCGGTATGACATGCGGCAGCGGTTGGGGAATATGGTGACGAATCGATCGAGCGTGTTTGCTGTCTGGATTACTGTCGGGTTCTTTGAGGTCGATCCGGTGACGGGACAACCCGTGAACATCGAAGTCGGCGCGGACGACGGGACCACCAAACGTTACCGAGGATTTTTCTTGGTCGACCGCTCCATCCCCGTGGCCTTCGAACCCGGCCGAGATCACAATGTCGATCGCGCGGTCCTCAGCCATACAATTATGGACGATTAAAACCCAGGCATGGGCAAATAAAACCCTGGCTGAAGGAAATCAAAAACGATCCCACGACTTACCGCGAGGGCTGAATCGGATATTTCACCGATCGGCCCTTGTCTTGGGATCAAACCTGCTCCAACTTTTTGCGATGAGCCGAACACTGTAATGAAGTTAGGTGCCATCCACTTTGGGCTATCCCCCCTCCAACCGAGATAAACTCGGTTGGAGGGGGCGTGGTGCGGTTGCCGCCCTGTAGTGGTGAATCCTAAGCTCCCCCGAGATGAACTCGGAGGGGGCTCGTTTTACGTGGGGACCCGTTGGTTTAGCAAGCTCGCCTCCGAGCTCGACTCGGGGGAAGCCTGGATTGCTCACTACCCCGCAGTCACCCTCGCCACTCTTCTCTCTACGACTGTTTGCTTTTGAAAGCTCGCCTCCGAGTTCACCTCGGGGGAAGCCCGGATTGCTCACTACTCCGTACCCGCCAATCGCTATCTTGGCTCGGCAACAGGGCAGAGAGTTTAGTAAGTTCGATAATCCAGTTCATGGTAACGCACCGCTCGTTTCCACCAAAAACACCCACTAAAATTTCTGGATAACCAGAAAATGGAGACAAGAAGATCAGGAAAATCAATTTTCTTACCCCTTCATCTTCTTACCAAAATTCCTACTAAACTCAGGTCGCGACATCTGGCTAATGCGGACGACGGGGCTAGCGGGGATGGGTTTGGCGTGGAAGATCGAAAACGGCCTTAGGGGAGTTGGAGCTGGAAGCCGAGATAGGAAGCTGAGCAGGAGCAGGAGCAGGAGGGACCCCGGATTTCTACGGCTGGGAGAGGGTGATTTTCAGTGACACGAGTTCTTTTTTTTACGTCATGGGAAACTCGAGGCGCATAAAAAAAGCGGCAGGGCCCCTGTAGGCTTCCAGCCCAACCCTACCGCAGGCCTGCAATTCGTTGCTCCCCAGTAACGAATCCGGCCCGACAACCTTAGGTCTCACTCGCCGGTACCGTCAAATACCAATCCAAGCCAATGTCAAAGTTTGTCGCCGAGTGGGTAACGGCTCCCACACTTATTCGCTCCACACCGGTTTTACCGATCGCAGCGATCGTCTGCAAATTAACGCCCCCCGATGCCTCCAGCTCCACGTCAGGCGCCACACGATTGCGAAGTTCGACAGCGGCGGCCAACTCGTCCGGTCCCATGTTGTCCAACAGCACAATATCCGGCCCCAACGGCAACGCTTCGGCCAATTGATCCAGCCGATCGACCTCGATTTGCAAGATCGTCCCGCGCCCCTGGGGGAGCTCCTCCGCATGAGCGTCGATCCACGCTCGGGCACGCTCCACCGCGACGCGTACACCGGCCAAGGGGTCGCCGGTGGTCTGCCGCAACATGGCTAAATGGTTGTCCTTAATCAGCACGGCATCGTACAAGCCCATGCGATGGTTTTGTCCACCACCACACCTCACGGCGTACTTCTCTAACCGCCGCCAACCGGGGGTCGTCTTGCGTGTATCAAATAATCGACCGGGACACCCCGCCAAGAGTTCAACATACTGCCGCGTCAAGGTTGCGATCCCGCTCAGGCGACCAAGAAAATTCAAACAGGTCCGTTCTACCAACAGGATCTCCCGCGCGTCACCTCGAAGCTCCGCCAACACGTCCCCCGCGTGCACCCCCTCGCCGTCCCCGGCCCGCACCTCCAGTTGCAACGGGCTGCTCCATTGCTTCAACACCTGCTCCACCACACCGATGCCGCAAACGACCCCCGTACCACGGGCCACGAACCGAGCCCCACCGGTAACAGCCTCGGGAAACAACGCCGACGAAGTGCAATCCCGCCCTCCGCGCAAGTCTTCTTCTCGCGCCCGTTCAATGAGAAGGGCTAAATCCGCCAGGGTCTCTGCGTCCATTTTCACTGCATTCAATTTCATCGCGACTCACGTCACTTTTGTTAATTTTTTTCACACCGGTTCCACACTCGCACAACGAACGCTCGGGCATCTGTCCGATGTTCCATCGCCTCATTATAGAGTAAGCCCAGCCACTCCTGGATTGTCACGACTTGATTTTAAGGTAGTGGCTCTTCCGGGAATTTAGTATCAACCGAATTTTAACTGTCGCCTTTCGCTCTGCAAAAGAAAAGTGTTTTTAATCGTTCGCCGAGCTAAAACCGACATTTATTTACCTGAAGTGGTGAATCCTTCGCTCCCCCGAGATGAACTTGGAGGGGGCTCGTTTTACTTGGGGACCCGTTGGTTTAGCAAGCTCGTCTCCGAGCTCGACTCGGGGGAAGCCCAGATTGCTCACTAACCTAGAGTGGTTTGTGGGAATGCCTTTTGGCCGCGAAGCGGTCGCAGCATCTATCCGCCGGTGATAACCG
>JBGSIY010000241.1:0-8821 GCA_041742275.1 Pirellulaceae bacterium
ATGGCGACTATCATCACGAGTACGCGAATCATTCGGCGCGAAAAATTCGAAGTGCAACGGTGCGGCTGGATGCGGTAAACCGATTTTTGCCGAATGCCGCCTCAGTGAAACTGTTGGACATTGGCTGCTCCATTGGCTCGACGATCCGGGCAGGACAGCTTCGAGGATGGGAGTCGTTGGGCGCTGACGTCAGCCAGTCGGCCGTTGACTTCTGTCGACGCCACTCACTGGAAGCCTGTCTGATGACGGATGGAGCCCTCCCCTTTTCTGATGCCAGTTTCGATATAGTCACAGCTTGGCACGTGATCGAACATGTGGCGGATGTCAATGCTGCGGTTGTTGAGTGGACCCGCGTTTTGCGACCTGGCGGAATTTTGGCTTTGGAGACACCCAATGGATCGTGTTGGAAGGCACGTTTACTTGGCAAAAATCTAAAAAATTTCTGGATACCCGAGCACCTATACATTTTCAGTCCGAAAAACTTGCAGTCTATCCTTCGCCGACATCAACTAGAATTGTTGTCCGTGCCTTTTGTAGGAAGATCGATTGGCGGAATTGGACAACGGATTCACTCTACGAGTAATCAGCTCTTTAAAGAAACGATGCGTCGGGCGGGAATTCACAAGGCGTTTCAAGTAATGGCTCGAAAGCCTGTCGGACAGCAGATTCAACAATTGCCGAAAGCTGCTGCTTAAATGCAGTTCGCATTTATCAGTGTGGAACGAATGTTGTAAGTGAATGTCTTAAACGCACTAGCGAGAATGCGGTTGTCTCCGGTTTGAGACGTTATGCGGAATTTTTTGGGGCCAACACCGATGGTGATTTTGTTACCGTCTTTCGTTTTGGAACTGGCAGGCAAAATTGTCTTCCATTCTGTTTGGCTAGGCCGCCTTTAACGCTTGCTTGTTTTTTGGCATTTAAGGCAAGCGTACATTTTTCGACCGCCCAAGAGCCAAGTTTGAATTTTGCTTTGGCAACGGCGACAGTGCGTTTGTTTATAGACATGGAGCCGCTCCGACGCGTGCAATCGACTGAGCGGTTTGTCAAACATCTCCCGGTTGACCGTTATGATACGGTTGTATTTCACTCCCGTTCTCAACAAGGTTCCAGTCAATTCCCACAGTTCATCGAACTGCTGGCGGGAAATTTGGTTGGCAGGAGTTTCTGGATGAATGCCCAGTAAGAAAAGAATTTCAGCACGGTAAACGTTGCCGACGCCGGCGATTACAGCTTGGTTCAAGAGTATCGTCCCGATCGCAGACCGACTCCGGCACATTCGTTCCCAAAGTTTGTCTGGGCAGGCATCGTCACGGAGCGGATCCTCTCCCAGTCGGGCCTTGATCGTTTGAAATTTTCTGGCGTCGATCAACTCGCAGCAAGTGGGGCCATTCAGATCGATCGAATATTGTTGACCGATCATCCTGACTCGCACGGCGCCGCGTGGCTCGGGGGCTGGATTCTTGTGGACTCTAAATTTCCCGTACAGACCGAGGTGCACATGTACAATTTTCTTGCGTTCCCAGTGGTAAAACAAATGTTTCCCATGAGCCGAAATGTCTTGCAACAGACTGCCGGCGAGCTTCTTTGATTCCTTATCGAATCGTCCCTGCGGCGAAAGAAGCCCCAGCCGCTGGCCAACAAGCCAGCCGCGTTGATCGCAAGCAATCCGGTGAATTGTATGTCCTTCGGGCATCGGGAAAGGCTCAAAAAAGGAAATCGAAAGGTTGTTTGATAGATTCTCAGGGTGGCGTCGGTACCAGATTTGGCTGAAACGTCACGCATGACGGTTGCACACCTAAAACAGCCGCAGTTGAGACGCGATGACGTTGGGTTTCACGGCAAGTGTTCCCAGGATTCTGCCGGCCGCGGCCATCCCACTGAGGAAAGCGCCTTCGATGCGAGGCCCTCCGGCCCAATCGCCGCATGCCGCAATCCCACTGTCCGCGTCAAAAAAACAACGTTGGCTTGGCGTATCAGTAGGGATTGCAAACTTCCAGCGATGCGCTTGCTGGTGGTTCGGGGCTTGCGGCGGGATACCCGAGGCTCTCCAAAAAGCAGCCAGCAATTCGCGGATGACCTCGTCTGGGTCGCGCTCCCAGTTCGCAGTGGTCCACTCGTACCCCGCATGCAACACGATGTGCTCAGCATTTTGGGGACGGTGGGGTTTTGTGCTGTTCCGAGCGACCCATGTCACAATCGAATCGTGAACGAAGGCGCCGACCCATGCGTTGGTGAGAGGGCGTTCAAACGAAACCATGACGGCCCAACAAGGTTGCATTTGTATCTTAGAAATAGGATGGGCAATCGTCGGGAAATTGACGAGTAGCTCAGCCGCTTGGGGCGCTGGAGCAGAAACGATGACACGATCAAAATCGCCCATCCGCTTTCCTGTTTCATCGAATAAACGTTTGGCTTTCTCCGCCGATTCAATTTGTCCCACCCTCGTTTGCAAGTGTACATTCAAGCCCGTTGCCAAATGCTTGCAGACGGCAGTCATCGAAGGTGTCCCCACAAATCGATCGTTTGTGTCGGCCTTCTCGGACATTTCTCCGTTTTTAAAAACAACGACCTTGTGAGATGGATCGGACGTGCCTTCGGGCCAACGCGAAACAATGCCTTGCCGCCTCCATGACTCGAGATAACGTTGGAATCGCGGATCACGAGCCGTGAAGTACTGTGTTCCATGGTCGAAACACGCTTGACCGTCGACGCGGCGAGTCGACATCCGACCACCAACCGAACGCCCCTTATCAAATACGGTAACGGATAACCCATGATCGGTAAGCGTCCGAGCGGCAAACAAGCCAGAAATACCTGCCCCAATAACGGCGACGCTGGGAACGGGATCAAATCGAGGCGTGGCAACATGCGTCAGATAGGACTCTGTAGGCAGACGCCGAGCATGTTCTTGGGTCGGTCGCGGCCGAACACTGCCAAAAATTTTCGTCTCTGGATCAAATGGGCGATCAAATTGTCCAAGACACCACAACAAACCCCCGTAAGAAGCTGGATCACGTCCGTCCAGGGCATAACGATGATTTAGGTCAATCATCATTTTCAAAGCTTCTTGTGGCAGCGCCGTCCAATTCAAAATGGCTTTACCCCAGGTCATTCGCACGTTATTGTGCAGCTCACCCTGCATCAATAAACACGTCTGCGCAGCATTCCAAAATGCATCGTTCGTTTGTGCTCTGGCCAACTGCTCCCAGGCATAGACGTCCGCCCGTATGTCATGGGCGTGTGCACTGAGAGTTGCTTGTGCCCAATCCGGAAGCGCCGACCACTCGTGATGATCCGCTCGGTGGAAGCAAAACCCATAGGCCAACTCCCGCCAGATCAAGAGCTCATCCAGATACTTTTCACTTCCCGCATTGTCGATTTCTGCAGCTTCTCGCGCGATTCGCAGCGGCGAAACCATGCCGTAATGCAAATAGGCCGACATGCGGCTAACTCCATCGAGTAGTGCGTTGTTTCGTTGTCGGTCGTAGTTGCGAAGTCCATTTCCTTTAAACCGATTCCAACGGGCATAACCGGCTGTCGTTCCGCCCGGTGTGTCAACTACGGGCCCAACGGAATGGTCAATTTCGCAACGTGAAACCAACTCAGACAACTCGACGGCTTGCAAGTCGATGGGGTCAAAAGAGAGTGTACTCAAATCAAATGGCCGCGCTGCGAGGTTCAGTTCGGGCCAAGGCCGTTGGAGCCGTTCTGAAAAGAGTGTTTTGGTTGCGCTGCGAAATTCGAAGGCTCGCGTGTATGGCTGCTTCAGCAACTGCATTGGAACCACGCAGGCGGTATCCACACACAGGATAGGTGTGGCAACTTTTTGAGTCAATGAGTTTAAAAATCGCCGAGGGGGATCGACGGGCATGTCTTCGGTAACAACCAAGGCGGCATTGCTTGAGAGCGACACCAAATGGGGAGCGGAATCGTCGGGCGTGGCCAGATGGAATGCGTAAGCAATCCCACGGTTGAGAAATTGGGATTGCACATCCCGCGCTCCTGCAAGCATGAATGTATGATGCCGATCGGATGCATATTCGTAATGCTGGGATATCGAGTGGTAAACCAGCACCGGTAGGCCCCATTGATTTGCAATAGTCACCGCAACATCCAGAGCAGGGTTCTCATCGGTTCGCAAGGCAGTTCTCATCCAGTACAACACGTATCTTCCATCGGAGTTCGCTTCGCTTTGATGGATACGCGTGCGTTCCAGAAGATGAGACGGTAGTTCGGGGAGTTGAAACATTAAAATGGGAACTCAAGAGGGTTTCAGGGATCGTCTATGTCGAACCGGGTCGATAACAAATGCCTTGTTTAGGATGACAGACATCGGGTACAGCATCCTCGATGTATCCCCAGAAAAACCGTCACAATCACAGGGTGTTTAACAGTAAGTGGTCGCTGGTGACCATCGAAACTGAAGAAATTTCTAAGCTTTGAAAGCCTCTTGAGTTCTATTTCAAGGGCGAAGGTGGTAGGCATGTGGCCGTGCCAGCGCTGCAGAGCAGTGCAGGTGCCGACGGATTTTCCGACGTCCAGAAATGTTATGAGTACTCGCTGGTGTGTGCGAATAGACGGCGGCGTAGAATTAGGGCATCAACCGACGAGTTTACCCTGGGCTACTACCGGGGAACACCGATAGCGTTTAGATAATTCGCGCGGGCTTGGAAGAATTCGACTTCGGCTTCAATCACCAACGACTCCGCGTCGGCCACGGCCTGCTCGTAGATGTTGAGGACAATCAAATCAATGTCGCCCTCGGCGAAACGGAGTTCACCGATTTCTTGAGATTGCAAGGCGAGGCGTCGGTTATTCCTGGCCTGTTCGATCCGTTCCGCAGCCTGTTGCATCGCCGAGTAGGCATCTTGAACAGCTGCTGTAATTTTGTTTTGCAAAAATTCTTTTTTGACAGTCAGCTGTTGTCGCTTGGCCTGCGTTGAATTTCTTTTACCAATGGCGTAGCGACGTTGCCAGGGCACTTCACCGGCGAGGCCAAATCGCATTTCATAAGGTGACTTGTCACCCAGGGAGCTCGCTCGTGGGCCCAAGTCTTGGCTTGCTTCCACCACGGCATCCAACTTGGGTAGCATGGAGTTTTCCGCACTTGCGATTTCGATGTCCGTCTTTTGTATTTGCAAATCGATATCGGCAATTTCGGGGCGACGGGTCAGTGCCAAACTGATGTCACTATTCAAATTGTTGAGTTCAAAAGGAATCAGTTCAGGGAAATCGTCTGGCAATGACATAAGGTCGGGAACGATCGGATTACCGAATTCATCCCTGAGAAACAATGATAATTTAATGGACATCGCTTGAAATTTACGTTCCGATTCAATTCGTTTCGTTTCACGAGCCGCTAACAAACGCGCGTTATCGATACGAACAATTTCTGGCAATGCTCCATTTTCGACTTGTAAATCAATCGTTTTGATTCGATTTTTTGCCAGTTCAATTAAATTCTGTTGCACTTGGAGAGACAAGCCTGCGGCGACCCATTCCCAATAAACGGCAGCGGCTTCGCGGTAAACTTCGTTTCGTTGAAATCGAATCAAGGGCTCGACAGCTTGCAGATCAAACTGAGCTAAAAACAACTCCGCTCGCCGCGCATCGATTTGCCGATCCTTGAGGATCGGAATTCTCGCACCGATGGCAATTTCACCACTTTCGTTTTTCTCTCGTTCTTTATACCAGGGTTCAAAATCGCCCTGGCCAAATCGATAGCCTGAATAGACGGCACCCCCGGTGTTAAACACCGGTTGTTCCGCCCTCAGGCCGCCGTAGTTGTTTTCGTAAAAGCTAATTGGTTGGGACAGAATTTCGCCTTTGAGTGCCAAATCGAAGGAGCCTTGGGCACTGGTTAATTTTCCGGCAGCCACTTGTTCCTCCAGCATTGCGGCCAGGAGCATGGGGAACGTCGATTCCACCGAATTGAGAACCGCATCGAGGCTCAAGACGGCAAAATCCTCACCGGTTTGTTCCATCTCAAATTCAAGGGGTTGGGGGGCATCTACGTTTGGCGGCATTAGCTCATCTGTTCCCCGTATTGAATCCTGTTCCGACCCCGTGTCCTGGATGGGTGGATTCGGTTGTTGGCCTGATTTTTCGAGGTTGTCGGACGTGTTATTTTCTTGGTTCTGCGACTCTTGAAAGGCCACAAACGAAATCGTGTTTTGAGACGGGGGACGCAATAAATTTTTAGTCGCGTCCGGGGTTGGGGAGCCCAGGATCTTCAGGTTTTCCGCTGCGGTTCCTTGGAAGCGTTGGGCCATGGACGCCTGAGAAGACTTTTTCAAGATCGGAGAGTGGGACATTTCCGATCGCTCAGCAACGAAGGCCTTCGGTCGCCACAAAGATGAACTGTTGCATCCGGTTGGCGCTGTCAGCGCAAACAGGGTGCAGCACAAGGTCACTGGTTTAAGCCATCCATGGCACATCATACTTGTTAACCAATTTTTAGTTTGGGTTTCGGTTCCTGCTTCTCTTCCGATTCTTTTGTAGGAATCGATTGAGGGAATCCATTTATGCGGCGCCAAATCTCATAGCCTATCGTTACGCGACCTAACATCACCCAAGCGTTGGCTCGGACGCCTTGACGTAAATAACGCTTCTCAGGCCAAGCAAATTCTTCGGTAGGTCGCACTTGAATCCTGAATTTTCCCAGGCCATCATCGGTTTGATCGATGGCCACAACCTCGCCGCCAAAAGTGCCGATGGCCACGGAAGGCCATCCGGCAAATTGTGCTGCCGGCCAGCCTTCGAATTGTAAACGAACATGATCCTGTAAATGCACTAGCGGAGCATCGTTACCATTGATCCACAATTCCACGGCCAGATCCTCTGTTTCAGGAATAATGGTAAACAATGGCTCACCCTCTTTAACGGTTTGACCCCTTTCAAAAATCGGTAGCCGAAAAATGGTGCCATCGCGGGGGGCTCGTATGGTTTGTTGTTTCAATTCAGCAAGTTTAATTTCTAAATCGCGGATGTCTTTATTGATTGTCGCTTCGTCACCAATCGCTTGTTGTTCATAGGCGCGGGCAGATTCGACTTTGCTTTCGGCCTCGCTCAGTTTTTGTTCTCGTTCAAAACGTTTGGATGCGACTTCCCGGTCCGCGGCTTCGACTTCCAGCAAAACGGATGCTAAATCGGAAATGGCAACATCTAAATCCTTCTTTAGACTCTCGATATCCCTTTGACTCGCCGCCCCCATTTTTTGCAAATTCTGCTGGCGATCAAAATTCTGCTGCGCTTGCAGTTTTTTTGCCTCGTACCCAGGAACTAATTTTTTCTTGGCTTCGAATTTTGCAATCGCAGAATTGACCATTTCATCAGCAGCATCGACCGCTGAATCGCGAGCCGAACTCAATACTTCGACTTGGCGCTCGTAGACTTCAATCTTAACCGTGGCGGTTTCCAATTTTGTTTTCAGATCTGCTTTTTGACTGAGTAGCTGATCTTCCAAGTTCGCCACAGCTGGCTGTAGCTCAAGGATAACATCACCTTCTTTTACCTTGTCTCCCTCACGTAAACCTGGAGTAACCATAGCGACAATACCCTTCACAGGTGCCATCACCGTTTGCTGACGCTCTTGCGGTACAAACGAGACCACACGCCCTGTCCCCTTGGCCGATTGTTGCCAAGGCAAAAAAAACATGGCGAGCACCGACATCACCAAAAACGCGACAACCCAGCGTGCCAGAACTTGCATTTTCCGCGATGACTGCACCAAGCGAAACGCTGGCAAGCGATCCACTTGATTTTCAACATACATTCGCTTCTTATTGGCAATTGAACTCATCGTCTTTCGGGGCCCTAAATTATCATTAAGATGAACAAAACCGATATCGCTTAACTAAACTTCGCATTTTGACTTGATTAAGGTGCTGGAAGCTCCAAAATCGTTTCGCAGATACTGGCAATTTCGACACGTCCCGTTAATACCACCACCGTGCAGGCACACTTGGCGCGAATCATTTCCAGCAATTCCGCCGCCGCTTCGTTATTGAGTCCGTCCAAGGTCCCGTCAATAACCAGCAAACCTGGGCGATTGACGATGGCACGAGCAATCATGAGCCGCAGGCACTGTTGCGTCGACAGCGGACGGCCTTGTGTTTTCAGTTCTGTACGATTGGCAGCAGGCATGGATTCGACTGCTTGTGCTAGACCAACAATATTCAAGGCATCCCAAACGAGTTGGGCATCGATATTGGGGCGATTCAAATGCACGTTGTCTTCGATCGACCCAGCGAAAATTTCCGAACCAGCACAATAGCCTATTTCCATCTGCACGGCGTCGTGGCGAAATTCTCTGATGTCAACGTTGTTGAGGGTGACAAAGCCCGAACTTGCCTGCCGATTCCCAGTGATGATTTCAGCCAAGACCGATTTGCCTGAGGCAGCTGGGCCCAACACGGCAATGGACTCGCCTGGTTTGAGTTCAATATTGACTTTGGATAAAACCGATTTTTTTTCTAGAGTGAGACCCACATCTTTCAGGCTTAAACTTGCCGCAGTTGTCGAGCGATCCTGACGCATGATCCGCCCATCCTCGCGTAATGGCAAATCAAACACACCGCCTACCTTGTCAATACTTGCCAGCAAGTCATACATGGCCTCCATATGTTTGCCTAGTTTGGCAAAAGAGCCGACGATAACCACCACAATCAGCTCGGATGCCACCAATTGCCCCAGAGTTAATTGCCCCTCCATGACTAACCAGCCGCCCAAACCCAAAAGAGAGGTTATCGCCAGCACATAAATCACCAACGAAAAGATAACTTGCCGCATAACGATTCGGAAATGTTGTTGGCGATACCCC
>JBGSIY010000242.1:0-4500 GCA_041742275.1 Pirellulaceae bacterium
GAGCGTCTATTTTGACTGCCCATGTTGTGGTGGGCGGGGTGTTGTGAAATCTGAGGAAAGCATGGCTCTCGAA
The DNA here is from genome assembly GCA_041742275.1 of Pirellulaceae bacterium. Taxonomy (GTDB): domain Bacteria; phylum Planctomycetota; class Planctomycetia; order Pirellulales; family Pirellulaceae; genus BJ22. The sequence continues at coordinate 74 of JBGSIY010000242.1, forward strand.
GTGATTCGAATGTTGATGCTAGCCTCGCAGCAGCCGAAGTGTCGTGTGGCGATCGTGCGCGTTAACGAAAAAGTCGCGTCGTATTTGAACAATCAGAAACGCAAGGCGATTGGCGAACTGGAAAACAATGCCGAATTTCGCATTGAAATTCGGGGTAGTGAAAACGTGTACCCCGAACATCTGGTGATCGAATGCCGAGACGAATTTGGCAACGAAATTCGAATGCCGATTTCCCCAGGTAAATAATCGAAGTTAATAATCAAACTTCTGGATTTTAGGGTTGATAAAAACGGGCACCAGGAACGCGATCGAGCCCGATGGAAGGGACTCGATCGCGTCCTCTAAGGATTGAAGCTGCCTGTGGTTTGGAACCCAGCTGTGTTGGCGAAGCCGGCGGTGGTTTTGATATCGGCTGGGGTTTCGTTTTTAGTTACGGGAAAGCCTTGGGTAAATTACTCGGCCCAGAGCCGTCCGCACCCTAAATTTACGTACGGGCACTGCTTTGAAGGCGCTGCTTTACGGGCACTGCGGCCGATAGGTTGAAATGGTTGGCATTGCGGGCCGACCGTTAGATTTCTACACCCCAATAGGCGTGACCTTGAGAAAATCGATTCCTCAAGGTTACACGCCGGGGTATTTGCCGGTCGGAGTAATTGCCGGTTTTCATAGGATCTCGTGCTCAGTTTCCATTTGATCTGTTATGAGTGTCTGTTGGGTTGGCGTTCGCTAAGATTCTCCCTTTTGAAAAACGGGAATTGTAAAAAGCAGGAATCGAAGAACCGGCTGTCGGAAGATCAGCCGGGCGGTGGTTCCGCGATTCACTGGTACGGTTCATTTGCACGTTTCCACTGCTTAATTCCACCGAATTATTAGTACACTTATTTTTCAGGGTGATATTCTACTGTGAACCCCTAACCAACTTGGGCGATCTTGTATGATTGAGTCTCGAAGACGAATTCGGGTGAGCCGTCAAAAGGATCGGCTGCTTCGTTGGACGCGTTTGGGAGATCCGCGATGCCATAGGGTTTGAGTTCGCCCCTCAAGACTCGAACATGAGCAGGAGCATTGATGCCGATGCGAATTTGGTTACCCTTGATTTGCAGGATTTCTAAAGTGATGCGTTCGTCGATGACAATGGTTTCATTGATCTTGCGAGAAAGTACAAGCATGATAGGCTCCCTGATCTAGTATGGTTTTTGTTTTTATCCCGGACGACTTCAATCACCCTTGGGATGTTATTAATGATCGCAGGGGCCCGGACACCTTCGGTCCACGGCGGCAGAAAAAAAACAAAACCTGTAAAAATACGATTTTTCCGCGGTTTTTCGGCCGACATTTCTTGAAAAATTAATTCAAGTCGTCGATTCCCATTTCTTGAAATTCACAAAGAGACCATGCCTGAAGGCCCCCATTTATCGCAAATTGAATCCGAAATTGGACGGGCGATGCTGCGCGACCAGTTCCGTTTGCGCCGGCGACACCGCGAGTTCGGCAAAACGGAGTTAGGCAAAACGCCAGCGACGGAGGCCTATCAGCAATGGGAGCGGTCCCTCGTGGCCAGTCAACGCTTGCGGGAGGAACGCCTGGCTCGAATGCCGAAGCCTCGCCTGGATCGGAATCTTCCCATTTTCGATCATGCCGAGACCATCAAGGCACATTTGGCTCAACATCAGGTGGTTGTACTGAGTGGTGAGACAGGCAGTGGGAAGTCCACCCAATTGCCCTTGTTGGCCTTGGAGCTGGGATTGGGGGCCGGCGGGCTGATCGGTCACACTCAGCCCAGGCGAATTGCCGCTCGAAGTGTTGCCGCTAGACTGGCCGAACAATTGGGAACACCCATTGGCACGGATGTCGGATTCAAAATCCGTTTCGCAGATCAGACCCAGGCCCATACCTTTATCAAGTTGATGACCGACGGGATTTTGTTAGCGGAAACCCAAGGGGATCGGTTTTTAGAACAGTATGAAATGCTGATCATCGACGAAGCTCACGAGCGTTCGTTGAACATCGATTTCATTTTGGGTTTTTTGAAAAACCTACTGCCCAAACGGCGTGACCTGAAGATTGTGATCACGTCGGCCACGATCGATACCGAGCGATTTGCGGAACATTTTTGTGATGCGTTGGGAAACCCGGCTCCTATTCTGCATGTCGAGGGGCGAACCTATCCTGTAGAGATTCGCTACGCCCCGCCAGCAGAATCCGAGGAAGGCGATAGCGACAACATGGCGTCCTTGGTTTCGCATTGCCGCGAGTTGATAGGCAGACGCGACGGGGATGTATTAGTTTTTTTACCTACGGAAATGGATATCCGCAATGCAACCAAAAAATTGAGAGGTGCATTGACGGGGTCCTCAATCGAAATTTTGCCGCTGTACGCTAGGCTGAGTCCGGCTCAGCAAAACGAAATCTTTCAACCTCATTCCCGCGGTCGCATTGTCTTGGCGACCAATGTCGCTGAGTCTTCGATTACGGTCCCTGGAATTCGTTATGTTGTCGATACAGGCACAGCCCGCATCAGTCGCTATGCGGCGCGCAGCAAGGTGCAGCGTCTTCCCGTGGAGCCTATTTCTCAGGCCTCGGCCAATCAACGATCGGGGCGTTGCGGACGCGTGGCACCCGGTGTTTGCGTGCGATTGTATTCGGAGCAAGATTTCCTAACCCGTTCTGCGTTCACGACGCCGGAAATCCGTCGAACGAATTTAGCAGGGACCATTTTGCAGTTGTTGGTGCTGGGGTTTGGGAACATAGAAACGTTTCCGTTTTTAGACCCCCCGACGCCGGAGAGCATCCGGGATGGCTACAAAACATTGTTCGAGATCGGTGCCGTGGATGGCGGGCGGCGCCTGACACCTTTGGGTCGACAATTGAGCCGGTTGCCCGTGGATCCGCGGATTGGGCGAATGTTATTTGCCGCTCAGGACAACGGATGTTTGTCCGAGATGTTGATCATCGCTTCGGCGCTAGAGCTTCAGGACCCCCGCGTGCGCCCGGCAGAAAAGCAGGCTGCGGCCGATGCCGCTCACCGAGCATGGAACGACAATCGTAGCGATTTCATGGCGATTTTGAACCTCTGGGACTTCATTCACAAACTAAAAACAGATCTGTCTCGAGGTAAATTTCGTGTCGCCCTCGAAAAAAACTTCCTCTCCTACAGTTTAGTTTTGCAATGGCAGGATATTCATCGGCAACTGATGTCGCTGGCGACGGAAACGGGCCTCAAGGGGCAAAGCCGTAAAAATAACTACGATGCCATTCATCAAAGTCTGTTAGCTGGCCTTCTGTCATCGGTGGCCATGTTGGAAGATCGCCATGAGTTCTTAGGCGCTGGAGGGGTCAAATTCCATTTGTGGCCCGGATCAGGCGTTTTTCAATCCAAACCGAAATGGATCATGGCCGGCGAGATTATTGAGACCACGCGGCGCTATGGCCGCAATGTGGCAGCGATCGAGCCGAACTGGATTTTCCCCCTGGCCGAACACTTACTCAAACATTCCTATGTTGATCCGTTTTGGAGTGCAAAGAGTCAAACGGCCATGGCCTACCAAAATTCGTCGCTATACGGTCTACCCGTCCGTTCGCGTCAACGGGTTCCTCTGGCGAAAATCGATCCCGAAACCAGTCGCGAGCTCTTTATTGAGCAAGCGTTGGTGGAAGGCGAACTGCGGCACGAATTTTCTTTCTATATCCACAATCAATTGATGATGGAGGATGTCGCCAACCTAGCCAACAAAACACGACAGCGACAGTTCGTCATGGACAACGGCGTCTTGGCTGAGTTCTATCACAAGCGTTTGCCGACCGAAGCGACCGATGTCCGCAGCCTGCAAGAACTTCTCAAACGCAACCCGGCACTCGATGAACAACTCTGTCTCAAGTATGCCGATCTGGGAATCGAGGACAACATCGCCAATGCCTCAGAAACACTGCCGGATGCTGTTCAAGTAGGGAGCATCGTCGTGCCGGTAGCGTACCGATTTCAACCGGGTGCAGCCGAAGATGGCGCGACAATTCAGGTGCCCGTTGAGGCCTTGGGGCATGTGGATGATACGCAACTCGGTTGGTTGATCCCCGGTCTGTTGCGCGACCGAGTGGTGGCGATGATTCGTAGTCTGCCGAAAACGCTGAGACGCAATCTGGTCCCCGCACCGGATGTTGCCGACCAAGTGATCAAAGGTTTGCAATTCGCCTCGGGAAGTTTGGCAGAACAAGTCGCCAAACAGTTGACGCGAATCGGTGGCGAGCCCATCTTGCCAGGCCAGTTTGACATGACAAAAGTTGACCCCCATTTACTGGTCAACATCGAGGTTCGCGATAACGAGGGGCAGGTGAAGGCGAGCGGTCGTTCTCTCGCGGAACTGCACGGTCAACTGGGCCCAGAGCAACGGTCGCAAACCCTGACGGTCGATGATAGCCAGTGGAATCAA
>JBGSIY010000243.1:0-6965 GCA_041742275.1 Pirellulaceae bacterium
CGCTGATCAAACTCTCTAAGTCCGATCGGTTAATCGGTTTTAAACCCAGTACCGGGGACCGCGACCTACTGCAGGTCGAAACCAATCGCGGTGCGAAAAAAACCATCTCGACGGCCAAGTATCGCGTGACCTCGCGCGGAGGCCGAGGCACGGAAATTCAAAAAAATGGCAAGATTTCACAAATCGTGATCCCGCCACCCGACGCGCCACCACCCTTGGACTCGGATGACGATGATTAACTCCATCAGTAAACCGAGTGTGCTACCATGCCCCTCACATTGCCAACCAATCACACGGCCAAACCATCAAACATTTTCTTTTTAAAAAACTAAAACCCATTTGAATTGCGATCGGTCCATTTTTGATGGCCGTAACCCACAGAGTCACAATCACGATCAAACGGCACCCTCGAATAGAATCGCCAACGACGCCAACATGAGCACCACCACTAGCTACCAAGCCTCTGATATTGTCGCCCTCGAAGGTCTCGACCCCGTGCGGAAGCGTCCCGGTATGTATATCGGAGGCGTTGGCTCCTCAGGTCTCCACCACTTGATTTGGGAAATCCTCGACAACTCGGTCGACGAAGCCATGAATGGGCACGCCACAGAAATTGTGGTTACGTTGCACAAGGACAACACGACAGTCACCGTAGCCGACAATGGGCGAGGGATCCCGGTCGACAAGCATCCGAAAACAAAAAAACCGGCCTTGGAGATGGTCCTCACCATGCTGCACGCCGGCGGGAAATTCGAAGGCAAAAACTATAAAACCTCAGGTGGCCTCCACGGTGTCGGCGCCTCCGTTGTCAACGCGCTCTCCAAACAACTCATCGCGATCGTGAAACGTGATGGGGCCCAGTTCCGCATGGAATTCGCCAAAGGCATCGTGAAAGGCAACTTGCAAAAGGCCAAAGGTGCCGTTCGAGGCACCGGTACGACGATCACCTTCTCGCCCGATCCCACCATTTTTCCCAAAGTAGAATTTGATACGGAATTGATTCGCTCCCGCTTGGAAATCACCAGTTTCTTGCATCGAGGAGTGAAGGTCACTTATGTCGATGAGACAAAAGGGACAAAGGAGTCGTTTCACCATGAAAATGGTATCGCTGATTTTCTGAGAAAAGTCTTGGCCGAGCGATCGGCACGGCCCATACATGAACTCCCTTATGCCCTCAATCGAGACGAAGAGGAACGGATTGAAGTTGTGCTGCAGTGGACCGAATCGACCGACGAACATGTGCGTTCGTATGTTAACGGCATCCCTACCGGTAGCGGGGGAACTCACGAAAACGGCTTCCGCAGCGGGCTCACCAAAGCCGTCCGCAACTACTTTGAAACGCACAACTTGATTCCGCGTGGTGTCAAAGTAACTCACGAGGATATTCGCGAGGGGCTGGTCTGCATCGTGTCGGTTTTTATTGCAGAACCCCAATTCCAAGGACAAACTAAAGATCGACTCAACAATCCGGACCTGCAAACCATTGTCGATAATGTTGTCCGACCCTCGCTCGAACAATGGCTCAACAACAACCGCACCGTGGCCGATTCGATCGTGACTCGGATCATCGCCTCGGCTCGCGCTCGCGCTGCCTCCCGCGCCGCCAGCGACGCCATTTCCCGCAAATCGGCAGGACCCCGTGGAGCCATGCTCCCTGGCAAACTCTCCGACTGCTTGAATGCTGGGCGTGGCAACTCTGAACTGTTTATTGTCGAAGGCGATTCGGCTGGCGGAACGGCAAAACAAGGACGCGATCGCAACACACAGGCCATACTACCCCTGCGAGGCAAGGTCCTCAATACAGAGTCGGTAGGCCTGAAAAAAATGTTAGAGAACAAAGAGATTCAGGATATCGTCACCTCGCTGGGTTGCGGAATCGGCAAAGATCTCGACCTTGCCCGACTGAGATACGAGCGCATCATCTTGCTGGCCGATGCCGACTCCGACGGGCATCACATCACGACCCTGCTGTTGACGTTCTTCTATCGACACATGCTCCCACTCATTAATGACGGACGAATCTATATCGCAGTCCCGCCTCTGTACCGCATCGATATTGGCAAAGAAACATTTTGGGCCGCCGAAGAAACCGATCGCGAACGGATCATCAATGAATATCGAGGTCGCTCGCAACCCGATATCACCCGATTCAAAGGCTTAGGGGAAATGATGCCCAAAGTGCTCTGGGAAACGACACTCAACCCACAGACGCGACGTTTACTCAAGGTCGAAATTGACGACCAACTGGAAACCGATCGCGTGATGAGCGACCTCATGGGTAAAGATGCCTCAGCCCGCTTCCACTTCATCATGGATCGCGCGGAAGAGGCCGAAGATATTGACGTCTAGTCGAAGCAATTCTCACACTACCCCTGGCGATTTAAACGCCTAGCCGGGTTCTATTTAGAATTTCGGCTCGTGATCGATCCACAGTACACACAATCGTGTCGGATTTCCGCGATGGGAGGAGACCGATCAAACATTGTGACGGGTCCGAAAATCGAGGTAAAACATGGCACCGTTGAAATAACCAATCACGCTTCGTTTTATAAAAACGGTGCCACCCTCTGCCACAGATTCGACGTCTCCCACCGCATCTCGGAGGCTGTCTCAACGACAAACGTTAACGAGCCTGCCTGCCTAATGCCCCACCGGCAGAGGTTCAGTTGGCGATCACAACTCCTTGACCTTCACCTGCCGAATCTCGTCTAGCCACTGATCCGTGCTGGCGGCATCCGCGCGTCGGCACGTTTCCTCCAACTGATAGGCGATGTCTCCCAACTCGTCTTGCCACTCACCTTGTTCAACCTCGGGTGGACAGAGCAAAGCAAATTCGTCGACTAACAAAATCGTGCGCAAAAGGTGACGAAAAATCATACCTTCCTGCTTTTGTAATTTCTTGCTGGTGACATACAAATTGAAGTCACCACCAAACTCAAGCACCTCACCAGCAACCCAACACGGACGGACCTTCAAATCACTGACTGTCTGATAATCGACCTGGAACAATCGCTGTAGTTTATGGGCCAAGGTCAACACGCGAGGTGGCCCCTCAAGGAATCGTTCGCGCCACTCGCGTGGGTCTTCATCTTCGGCGGGTCCGTACAACTCATCGACGGTTGCCAATCCCATTTTTAGCAGTTGGGGATCTAAACGGGTTGTGGCCAAGGGCCCAGCAGGAAACTCAGCTAATGGCGGCACATCGACAGTGCGTCCCAAAGATCCCGGCAACTCCAACAGACTTTCGATGGCTTGTATCCTCTCCCGCCGGTCGGCAATTCCCAAATGATTCATCAAGAAAATAGCGTACAGTGGATGCACACCCTTGAGTTGCAGTAGCTGCCCCAATTTTTCGGTCGGCACCGCTTGGTCCGGGCGATAATCGGGGCTCGGCGCGCTGTCCACTCGGGTCTTCGCGGGCGAACTCTTGTCCGTTGTTGACGCAACCGCAGGAACATTCCGGCGTTGTCCTAAATCCAGCAATCCACCTGAAACTGATTCCGCCACCGACGGATCGGGCTCAGTCGCATCCCCCGAGTTATCCTCTGGCGTTATAGCATCACTGTATGTTTCCAACGGGGGACGAGGCTCCAACACGACATAGCCTGTTCGATGCAAGGTCAGCAACATGCGATTCAATTGCTTTTCTGCTTGTTCAACAGCGTTCCCCTGCAACAGACGCCGCGCCACCAATCGACGAATTCGTTCCACGTCGGGCGAGGCATCGAGAATGAAGGCCAATAAACGCCACGTCAATGGTCCGCGACTTTCTAGATCAGCCGACTTACTATTGATCAACTGTTCAAATTGAGCCTCGTTCCAATATTGAATGCCTTCACGTCGCTTGGGCATTTTCTTTTTCAGTTCTTTGCGTTTGCGAATCAGGTTGGGATCTTTGGTGTCCTCCGGAATCTGTTTCATTTTTTCTTGGAATCGCAAGATTTTCACATCGTCTTCGTGAGCCAAGGCAAAGACAAATCCGCGATCGTCAAATTGCGGCCTTCCCGCGCGACCAAACATTTGATGGGCCGAACTGGGTTCCACCAACTTTTCCTTCCGCGGTGGACCTTTGAGAATCGTCGGCAGCACCACACTTCGCGCAGGTAAATTGATGCCCGCCGCCAGCGTTTCTGTGCAAACACAAACACTCAGCAGTTTCTTTTGAAATAGATCTTCCACAATCCTCCTGTATTTGGGCATCACCCCGGCATGGTGTACGCCAATACCACGAATCAAAATCTGTTTCAGCTTCGGCCCCGCACCTTGGGACCATTCGTGCTGCTCTAACTCTTGTGACAACAGGCGCTGCTGGGCGCTGTCTACGACCCGCTTCCCCTTCAACAACTCAGCGACGGTCCAACACTGCTCTCGGTTGAAACAAAAAATCAAGGCCGGCGTCAAACGGAGGTCGCCTTCAGCCGCAAACATGTCCTCAACCAATTCATCCAGTGTCTGATCGGCGACCCATTTATAGGACAAAGGCACCTTGCGTTCAAAACTTTCCACCAACCGAAGATTGCGATCATGTCGCGTGGCCAGCCAACGACTGAACGCATAGGCGTTGCCCACGGTCGCCGAAAGCAACAACGTCTTCACCGTGCTGGGCAAGAGCCCCAATCCAAATTCCCAAACTATTCCCCGCTCAAGATCATTGAAGCTATGAAACTCGTCCATCACCACGGCCCAAACGTCGTTGAAGTCAAACGCCTCATGATGCAGTAAACGATTGAGTAAGATTTCTGCAACGACCACTTGAATTTTCGCCTGCGGGTTGACTTTGCGGTTCCCGGTCGCCAACCCCACATCGTCGGCTGAAAAACCCCAACGTATCGCGGACGCTTGCAATTCACGAAACTTCTGATCCGTCAATGCAATCAGAGGCGTGGTGTAATACGCTGTTTTTCCAAAATGCAAAGCCTCGAAAATGGCCGCTTCCGCGATCAACGTTTTCCCCGTTCCTGTCGGAGCACAAACCATCACCCCCTGCCGCTCGGCATACCATGCAAACAAAGCCTCTTCCTGAACCGGATAGGGCTCGTGCTCGAGCTGGTCCAAATATAATTCGGCAATGCGATCTCGGTCGGCTTGCGAAGGTTGCTCGATCACATTTGGCCTTTGGGGGATGGATTAAAATCAACAAATGGCGGCATTTATCGGGTGATAGCAGAAAACGTATAAAATCTAGCCGTTAACATCGGCAAATTTTACCAAATCTCACTGGCCTTGGCTTGCCCCTGAACTGTATCCTGGTTCACTACGTATTGGGATGGCTGGTATCAAGGAGGAACAAGCATGTCACGTACCAAATCGAGCACCCCGCGCCGCCAACCCCGTGTTCAATCTCGAGTTCGCCAATCTCGAGTTCGGCGGGGAAGAATTCATCGCCTGCACGGATCGTTTTTAGAGCTTCTAGGTTTTTTGGCCCTCATGGCGTCCATTGCCTGCCTGATCAATCCAGGCATCGTCAACCATGTTCTCGGAGACGGCCCCGACCCGCGCACCGATGGCGAAATCAACCTTCTTCCGGTCGATCCCAATGTCACACCGCATAGGTCACAGAACGAATCCCTTCAACCTCAATTCTTAAAACGACGGGCGACCGAAAGCCTCGATGCGCCATCGGAGGGCACGAGTTCAGAACCACCCTCTGCCAGCGACTCAAACGCGACCGGGCGCGAGGCTGGGAAATTCGGCCACCACCCTCTTCCTCCGCTGAACCAATTCCAGCAATCCGCGTCGTGGACACCCAACACGACTTCACTCGCCCCACGAAGGACTTCTCGCATGTGGCCCATTCGATAGCGAAGGCCTCGAAGGCAACTCTGCGACAAGCCGCTGAGGGGCTTCGAATGGCAGACGCTCACGCGGGAGCCAGTTCGGGTAGAGGCCCCCGGCCCGGGGCCCCCTGAGTAGAGGGCCCCGTGCCGAGCTCATAAAAAAAGCTCCTGCAGGGTGAGTTCCCTGCAAGAGCTTTGAATTTTTAAAAGTGAATTCCTGGCAAACCGGATTGATCTTGGGACAATCGACTTGTTTGGTTAACAACCCGTCAAATGCGTTCGTACCCTGAGATCGATTCGCAAATGGAGAGGAGAATCTCTAGTCGAGGAAACCCACTAACTCCTGGCTGCGACTGGGCTGCTGCAGTTTTCTCACGGCTTTGGCCTCGATCTGACGAATCCGCTCGCGAGTCACTTTGAAAATATGCCCCACTTCTTCCAACGTGTAACTGTAGCCATCACCCAATCCATAACGCAATTTGATGATCTCTCGTTCGCGATAGCTGAGCGTTTTCAAAACGCGATCGATGCGGCCACGCAGCATTTCCTGTGCGGCACCCAACGACGGATTCTCTGCTTCACCATCTGGGAGCAAGTCGCCAAATTGGCTGTCTTCGCTGTTCCCGACCGGCCGATCAAGGCTGATGGGGTAGCGGCTCATCGCCAGAACGCGCCGAGCCTCTTCGATGGTTGTTTCCGACTTGCGGGCAATTTCTTCCAAAGTCGGCTCGCGACCCAGCTCTTGTAACAACTGCCGCGAAACCGAACGGACGCGGGACATGGTTTCGACCATATGCACAGGAATACGAATCGTTCGACTCTGGTCAGCGACTGCCCGCGTGATTGCTTGGCGAATCCACCAGGTAGCGTAGGTGCAAAACTTGAAACCTCGTCGATATTCAAATTTGTCAACCGCTCGCATCAGACCGGCGTTACCTTCTTGAATTAAATCCAAGAAGCTCAAACCGCGATTGCGATATTTTTTGGCAATCGAAACAACTAGACGCAAGTTCCCTTCGGACAATTCTCGCTTGGCTTGCTGATACTCCGAATAAACCGCCTTCAAAAACTTAACTCGGTTTCGCAAGCTGGAAGGTGTTTCTTGGCAGGCGATCAAGATCGTACGCATTTCTTTGATCCACGGCTTGCGTTCCGACGCGGGGCCTTTATTGGCCTTGTGTTCCGCAA
>JBGSIY010000244.1:0-11730 GCA_041742275.1 Pirellulaceae bacterium
TACGTTGTGTCGATTCCTTTGTTGCTGGTTTTATGGACGTTGGAGAGCCAAACGGAAGAGAGCTGGAAGAATTCCTTGGGGCGCGTTTGTTCGATACTGTTTTTCGCCGCAACGGCCTTGTTGCTGCATGTGATTTGGCGCCCCGAAGGCGTGTTTTTTCAACAGTTAGCGGCGAGAAACAACCAGTCCCAATTTTATCGAATTCGCATGCTGTGGTATGTCATTATGCTGTTGATTCCCATCGGACTGACAGTGCTCAGTGTTGCGGGATACCAATACACGACGATGATTTTGACCACCGGGTTCAAGAATACTGCGAATGTGGGAATTGTCTTGGCGATCAGTGGAGGCATGTTATTGAGATGGCTGTTAGTGCGCCGGCGATTTTTAACAATGGAAGAGGTGCGGAAAGCGAGAGCAGCGATTCCTGTGGCGATTGCGAGTGAGGCGTCGGCGATACCCGCGGAGCTGGCGGCATTGAACAAGGCCGAGCAGCCGCTCTTGGACATTGCGTCAGTCAACCGACAGGCTCGAGAGGTCGTCGTGTTTGCCCTGAGTGCCGTCGGTGCGATTTGGTTGCTATGGATCTGGCGGGATGCGCTGCCCGCCATTGAATATCTCGAGCATAACGAACTGTGGTCAGTTGCCATTGGCGAAAAAATTGAAGTGGTGAGTTCTCGCGACGTTCTCTTCGCGGGGCTGTCTTTCTTTCTGACTTTTTTGATGATCAAAAACATGCCTGGACTGTTGAACTTGGCCGCTCAAACTTATTCGACCTTGGACTCCGGAACTCGGTATGCAGCCACGACGGTTTTTCGATATTTGATCACGATTATCGGTGTGATAACGGGCCTTAGTTTCCTCAGCATTCCTTGGTCGCAATACAGTTGGCTTGTCGCTGCGGCTACGGTCGGCATCGGGTTTGGTCTGCAAGAGATCGTGGCCAATTTTGTCTCAGGTCTGATTTTGTTAATTGAACGCCCGGTACGCGTTGGGGATTGGATTACCATTGATGGTACTACGGGAGTGGTCACCAAAATACAGATGCGGGCGACTACCGTGACGAATTTTGACAACCAAGAATTAGTTGTGCCCAACAAGGATTTAATCACGGGAAAATTGTTGAACTGGACACTTTCGTCAGTAACGACTCGTTTGGTTTTGAACGTTGGAGTTGCTTATGGAACCGATACTGAGTTCGTCAAGAAAATGATAACTGACATTGTCAAGGCCCATCCGTTTGTGTTGTCCTCGCCTGAGCCGGCGATTGTTTTGCAAGAATTTGCCGACAGTGCCTTGATGTTCGTTGTCAGGGTTTTCTTGCCATCGGTGGAAAATCGCGAGAACGTCCGCCATGAGCTCAATACATCCATTTTGCACGCGTTCGCCAAGCATCAAATTTCGATACCCTTTCCGCAGCGGGATCTGCATATTGTCACGCCGGGTTGGACCCCGGAGATCGAACGGAGTGAATCGAAACGAAAGCCCAGAACAAACACAGAGGAGCAGGAATGAGAAACGGAGGTTCGATTCTTTATTCCTCTCGGGTTTCCCGCGGGTCACATTCGTAACAACTCACGAAAGGATTCTGCAACGGTGGGTTGATCCAAAAACATCCAGATTGCTGAAACGAATGCGAAGCCCAGGGCGATGCTGAGCAGGCCCACGCCCAGGATGCTGGGAGGCACTCGCGTCGTGCGGGTCGCGTTTCGCAATTGGACCTCGAGTTCCCGCCAACCCTCGTAACTTTGGCGATTTCCTGTGGCGATGATCTGCACGTTACATAGCCAATCCACTGCCTCCAAATGGAAGTGAATTTTACGGTTGGGAATAATCATGCTGTCGCTGGTCCAGCGACTTTTTTGATCCATCCGTTTGGCAATTTCCGTTAGCAGCGGGCGGACTTGATCAATCGTTGTGTTGTAAATCACGATTCTGGGTCGCAGCAACAGGACGATCAGGGAGACGCACAAGCCGTAAAAAATAATGAGTAAGACCCAAACAAACGGGCCAAAACGGATCGCCGCGCCTTCGGGGAAGAACAATTCCAAGGGGCCGACTATCACAAGGCCCATGATCCCAATTCCTAGTGCGGCAATGTCTCGAGGGCCCGTGGTGACAAACGGATAGTGCCTGAGATTCAGCAAGCCCAATGTCGCTAAATAAACAGCAAGGGGGACAATAGCTACGGTGAAACGCAATGGATCCATTTGTGCAAGAAACCGAATAAAAGGGTATTTCGAAACAGGAACCGCGGAACAACATGAAACTCAAATCAGCGTTGCGGCCGGACTCGCGAATATCGACAAAAAAATTGAGAAATACGGATTGGGTTCTCTCACGCCTCCACGGCCCACAACATTTTACCCGAAATGATGCCGATTGCGACTAGCACAAGACCTCCGACTACGTTTGCTGAAAGGTTGGCGAGTGTGAGTTCCCACCGCCCCGCTTGCAGCAATTGAATCGTTTCCAGTCCAAAAGCCGAGAAGGTAGTTAAAGAACCTAAAAAGCCCACGCCCAAGAGCAGGCGACGTGGATTGTCCGTGTTGAGCCAACCGGCCCCGAACAAAACGCCGATCAACAGGCAGCCAACTAAATTGACGACCAAAGTCCCTAGGGGGAAGGCATCGGCGTTTCCCTTGAAAGCCAGTCCACCCCCCCAGCGAGCTGTCGCCCCTAGCGCGCCACCGAGGGCCACCCACATGAAATCCTGCATCGAATTAAGGCCCCGAGGCAATAACAAAGAAACGAAAACTTACGTTGAAAACGAGCCGCCCGTCCGCCAAGTTCTCGAGCGAGAGACAGGCAAAACCCTGAGCCGATTGTAAATGAGTTATTCCCAGGTTTAAATTGGGGGCCTGCTTGAGAGGATGTAACCAGATTTTTGATTGATCGTCTCAGTCCGTTGTTCGGATCACTCCTAAGCCTGCCGCGCGAAGGCGGCTCGAGCCGCTGCCAAATCCCAGAGTGCATTACCCACGCTCTTGAACAGGTGCACTTGTCCTAGTAAATTCACTGAATCGATTGTCTCAAGGCCCACCAGTCGTGCGGGTGCTATGTTGGCGCCGATCAGATCGCCGGCTTCTTTTATGGCCCCGTCGATCGTGTCCACAACGACGGGCCCTTCGACACGAGACACTATTTCTGGGGAGAGTTCTGCCATGTCTGCACGATAGGCTCCCACGGCCACAAACAGGATCTTGGATTGTAGATCTCCGGCCAGCCACTCGCCTTGGATAAAGGGAGCTTGACTACTGGTAGCTGAAATCACGACCTGGGATAGAGCAATGGCATTGGCAAGATTGGTAGTCAATTCGATATGACAGCCCCGTTTTTGCAAGGTGCTCGTAATCGCCCGTGCAGTCTCCAGGTTCCGTGCGAACAAGTGAATCTGGCAAAGAGGGTTCCATTCGAAAATGGCTTCGACGTGGGCCTGGGCCTGAACCCCTGAGCCGCAGACGGTGACGGTTCGGTAGTGAGCATAGCCCATTTTCTGGATGGCCACCAACGACAGGGCTGCGGTACGCATGGCTGTGACTGCGGAGCCATCTAGTTTCATGAGCCGAGCACCATCAGATCGCCGCATCAACAGCACTTCACCTTGGATCATGGGCAAGCCCCGATTCGGGTTCTCGTGGTGGAGTGTTACCAATTTGTTTACGAGATATTCATCATCGTAGGCGGGCATCACGAGCAGGCAGTCCGATGGGTTCCAACCCATCACAATGCGTTCCGGGGCCAATGCTCGTCCCTGTTGCTTCATTTTCAGGATTACCTCGATCTCGCGGGCAATCGCGCGATAATCCAGCAGTTGGCGAGTTTGTTCGGCGTCGTAGGTGATCATTTTGCGAAATCTATTTAGGAACGAGGCTGTGACCGTGACACATCGTTGCACTAGTCAACGAGATTGGGTGTTTAGTTGGGGTCGATTCTTCAGCTAAACTAAACGTGACCATTTGACCAGCGACAGAAATTAACTGCTGTTTTAGACCACGTCAGCTGACAATTGAATCTAATAGATTTACGATTTCAAGAGGCATATCTGGTTCGGGGTTTCTGTGCGATGGGCAAGCTGCCATGCGAGAATGAATATTGAAATGAAACACGCGTAAGGGGTTTGGGCTGATAAGAGAGATTTCGGAAGGCAAGGTTTACTTATTACCTTTAGTCATAAAAAAATCTTCTCAAAAAATTGCAGTAGCGATTGAGGATTCTGTTAATCAACGAGGCGATAAAGAATCGGATATCAAGTTAGTTATGGCGATTAGGCTGGTGGTGGGCTGTGTTGGCTCGCCCTAGTAAATTTAGTGCCAACGAGCTCTGGGAGTATTCTTGGCACCGAGTTGTAACTGTTTCTTGGTTTAACGGACATAAGATTTTGCTAAACTATCGCTTGGTAGTGGAGGTTAAAAGATTGCTGTCGGGGTGGGCTCCCATGAATCACGGGATTCAGAGGAGACGTTTTTGTGGGCGAAGACCACGCAATTAAAAATGATGAGGAAATCCAATGCAACATTTGTTTGAAAGGCGACCAAGTGATTTTGTTTTGGCGGCAACGGCTTTTCTAATATGGAGCTTGAGTGGATTCGCTCTGGTTGCTGACCAGCCGAATTTGATTTGGATCATGGCTGACGATTTGGGCTATGGCGAGCTCGGTTGTTATGGGCAGCAGGTGATGTCGACTCCGCATCTGGATCAGATGGCACAAGAGGGAATGCGGTTCACCCATTTTTATGCAGGGGCCACTGTTTGTGCTCCATCCCGCAGTGTGTTGATGACGGGGCAGCATCATGGCCGAACTCGAGTCCGCGGGAACGCCGGTTCCAAAAATGCGATCGCACAAGCATTGCGTGCTGAGGATGTGACGGTCGCCCGAGTATTACAGGACGCTGGATATCGGACGGGGCTGATTGGCAAATGGGGATTGGGGGACGAGGGCGCTGCCAGTTCGGGTCTGCCGCGAAAACAAGGGTTCGATGAGTTTTTCGGCTATTTGAATCAGGTCCACGCACATAATCATTTTCCGGATTATCTATGGCGCAACGAACAACGAATTGCTTTGCCGAATGTGGTGACACCCGTCGGGAACCGGGGGGGCGGGTATGCAACTCAAGCCGTTCAGTTCGCCGACGATCTGTTTGCCGAAGAAGCACTTGCGTTTGTGAAATCAAACAAGTCTCGTCCTTTTTTTCTGTATTGGAGCATGGTGACTCCTCATGCTAACAATGAAAGGGCCCGAGAACTGGGCAATGGAGCCCATGTTCCCGACTACGGTCCTTATGCCGCGAGGGATTGGCCGGCCGCCGACAAGGGGCATGCGGCCATGGTGTCACGACTGGACGCATCTGTCGGGCGTCTACTTGAAACGCTCCGAGACCAGGGCCTGGCCGAGAATACCTTGGTTATCTTCACCAGCGACAATGGGCCTCATGATGAGAGCAAACATGACCTGGACCGTTTTCACCCCGCGGGTCCTTTTTCTGGGTTGAAACGAAGCCTGACTGATGGTGGAATACGCGTGCCCATGATCGCATGGTGGCCGGGACGAATTCCCGCCGGGACTGAATCGAACCATGTCTCCTATTTTGGAGACTGGATGGCAACCGCCGCGGAACTGGCAGGGGGCCAGGCCCCAGAGGATTGCGACTCGATTAGTTTCGCACCAACGCTGTTGAAGGCACCGGGCTCGCAAGAAGCACATGAATTTCTGTATTGGGAATTTCATGAGGGTGGCTTTCGGCAGGCAGCCTTGTTTCAGGAGCGTTGGAAAGGCCTTCGAAGTGGTAGTCCCGAATCGCCGGTGGTGCTGTTTGATCTGAAAAACGATGTGGCCGAACGAGTCAATGTTGCAGGACAGCACCCTGAAATCGCAGCCAGGCTCCAGGAATACTTAGCCGGGGCCAGAACCGATTCTTTGGATTGGATACCGGAATGGGAGGCGAAAAAGCCCGCTCCCAATAATCGGTAGCTTGGCAGAGTGAAATCGTTGGAAAGTTAGACGTTCACGTTGGTTTCGCACGACGCACTCGTTTGATGTAACTTCCGGTCACCCCTTTTTCGTTACCGCATAAACATTCGTTTGGCGAGGGAAGTCGGGTTGTGGGAAAATGCCCGGAGTTAGGCAAAGTGGTGGCATGAGCGAATGAATTGGATTAGATTAAAACAAGCACGATGGATGGGGGATTATTCAGGTTTTTCGCTTCTCGATCATGCCGTTAACGGCCATTGCGTTAATGGCACCGAGCGGTTTCAACAGAACTTATTAACAGAAACAATCGATTATGAGCAACTTCATTAAACGGCTACAACCCGAGACGGCAATTTGTCTGGAACAACCGCGTCGTTTGGTTTGGTGTTGGCTATGTTGTTTTGTTTGCTTGACCCCTGGGATGTTGGTCGCCCATGACAATTGGCCCCAATGGCGAGGTCCGGGCTGGAATGGTGTCAGCACGGAGACGACGATTCCGGTGGAGTTTGGGCGGGAGAAGAATTTGTTGTGGCGCGTCCCTATGCCGGGTGCTGCGGGGAGTAGCCCTATTGTTTGGGGTGAGCAGGTTTTCGTGACCTCCGTTGATGGGGACCTTGTTGTTTTGCTGTGTTACGGAACGGACGGCAAGTTGCAATGGCAACAGGCTTTGGGTGGAAAGAACCGAGATTCACGTGACGGAGCCAATTCGGCAGCGCCCAGTCCCATGACGGACGGGACACATGTATGGGCGACCAGTGGAGCGGGAGTCTTGCATTGTTTTACGATGAAGGGTGCAGAGGTTTGGAAGTTAGACTTACAGGAAAAATACGGCGAGTTTGATATTCAATTTGGCATGGCATCGACTCCCATTTTGGATCGAGGACGACTGTATCTGCAGCTGATTCATGGAGACATGCGAACCAATGAGCCGAGTGTGGGAACGGTCGTAGCCTTGGAGGCCAAGACGGGGGCAGAGGTTTGGCAGCAGACGCGCAAAACTGAGGCTACCAAGGAAAATAAGCACTCGTATGCCTCGCCGACTTTATACCGCGATGATCAACGCGAATACTTGCTCACACATGGGGCCGACTACTTGATGGCTCATTCCCTCGAGGATGGGAGCGAGTTGTGGCGTATGGGGGGCATGAACGAAAAAGAGACTTACAACGAGTATCTACGTTTTGTTTCCTCGCCGACCTGCATACCGGGGATGATCGTCGTCCCATCGGCCAAATCGGGCCCAGTATTGTGTTTGCGCCCCGACCAAACGGGGAACTTGACGGAGAAACCCGATGCCGTGATTTGGAAGTTGGAGCGGGGAACTCCTGACGTGGCGACACCCGTAATCCATGAAGGTTTGGTTTATTTTTGTCGCGAAAACGGAGTCTTATTGGTATTGGATGTGGCCACCGGAGAAACGACCTTTAACGAACGATTGATGGAAGATCGCCATCGTTCCAGCCCCGTAATTGTTGGCGACAAATTAATAATTGCCGGACGCAAGGGCGATGTCTTGGTGGTGCAAACTGGGCGGGAGCCGAAGTTATTGGCCACGAACTCTTTGGGCGAAGAACTGACCGCGTCCCCCGCTGTAGCCGATGGAAGGGTTTACATTCGAACCTTCGATGCGTTATATGCTTTTGGTAGCAACTGATCAGGCGGGTTCGCGCGGTCGAAATTCGAAAGGAATGGGGTGGCGTTTGCTGGCGAAATTGATGCCGATGTGAGGGGTTAAGGTTGAAGAATTGGCGTTTGGCCTTGCCAATCCACCCCTCCATCCATTCAAATTAGTCGACTTCGGAAACGCTATTCGCCCTTTAATTACTGCTGTATATGATTCGCCACGACATTCGAAACCTTGTTATCATCGCTCACGTCGACCACGGCAAAACGACTTTAGTCGATTGCATCCTCCGCCAATGCGGCCAATTTCGAGAAAGCCAATTGGTTGGCGAACAGATTTTGGACAGCAACGATTTGGAGCGGGAGCGAGGGATCACGATCCTCGCCAAAAACATTGCGGTGAACTACAAGGGGGTCAAAATCAATGTGATTGACACCCCGGGGCACGCGGATTTCGGGGGCGAGGTCGAGCGAGTTTTGCGGATGGCCGATGGAGCTTTGGTCCTGGTCGACGCAGCCGAAGGCCCCATGCCCCAGACACGGTTTGTGTTGAGCAAGGCGATAGAAGTGGGGTTGCGGCCGATTGTCGTGGTCAACAAAATCGACCGCCCCGATGCCCGAACATTGGAAGTCGTCGACGAGACTTTTGAACTCATTTTAGAATTGGGTGGCGAAGATTATTTAGAGGATCTGTCGCACATTTTTGCATCCGCCAAACAGGGATATGCCACCCTGGAATTGGGAACGCCTTCATCGGATATCACTCCGTTGATGGACATGATTTTAGAAAAAGTACCACCGCCCGAAATTATCGACGCGGACGGACCGAGTCTGCGGGTCACGACTCTGGATTGGTCCGATTACGTAGGGCGGATTGCGATCGGGCGGATCACCTCGGGGTCCTTTGAAAAAGGCCAGAGCGTTTTGATGATGCAGGCAGATGATCGCCAGGTCGCCGCTAAATTACAGGGTGTTCAGGTCTTCAACGACTTGGGTCGCGCCGATGTGGTCAAGGCCTCCGCGGGGGACGTTGTGGCCCTGGTAGGCCTGGAAAACGTAGAAATTGGTGACACAATCTGTTCCCCGCAATTGCCGATTCGATTGCCGCGAATTCAGGTCGACCAACCGACATTGGAGATGGTGTTTACCATTAACAGCTCGCCGTTTGCCGGGCGCGAAGGAAAATACGTCACCAGCCGCCAGTTGCGGGAACGCCTGGACAAGGAACTCGAACGCAACGTCGCGTTGCGAGTTACTTCGGGGGGATCAGGAAAAGATGCCTTTCGTGTGGCCGGACGCGGAGTCTTGCATTTAGCGGTATTGATTGAAACCATGCGACGCGAGGGGTTTGAGCTCTCGGTCGGCAAGCCGCAGGTGTTGTTCAAAACGATTGACGGCGTGAAATGCGAGCCGGTGGAAACACTGGTTGTCGAAGTGCCCTCGGATCGATTTGGTCCTGTGATGGAAATGGTCGGGATTCGACGGGGTGAGTTGCTGGAAATGAAGACGCGAGGGGATTTTACCTTGGCAAATTTTGTCATCCCTTCGCGAGGCTTGATTGGACTGCGAACGCGACTGTTGAATGCGACCCAGGGAACGGCGATCATTAACCACCGTTTGCTGGAGTATCGTCCAATTGAGGGGGATCCACCCCGCCGTTCCAATGGCGTGCTGATCTCCATGGTCCAAGGACGAGTCAATGCCTATGCCCTAGATACCTTGCAGCAGCGATCGGATTTGTTTGTTGCGCCAGGTGACGAAGTCTACGAGGGGATGATCGTTGGGGAGAATGCTCGAGACAATGATTTGCCTGTCAATCCAACTCGCGAGAAAAAACTCACCAATATGCGTGCCTCGGGGAGTGACGAAAACATTCTTCTAAAACCACCGCGCATTATGAGTTTGGAGATGGCGCTGGAGTACATCGAAGATGATGAATTCGTCGAGTTGACCCCCACCAAAATTCGGTTGCGGAAGATGCTGTTGAAAGAGACGGATCGCCGCCGATTGCAACGAGTTGCAATTGGGAGCTAGAGGCTAGAGGCTAGAGGCTAGAGGCTAGAGGCTAGAGGCTGGAGGCTAAGCGTTGGCAGCCAGAATGAGTCTTTTTTTGCGGGCCCCGTCGTTATCGATTGTGGCCTATGGGGTTGTTTTGGATCCTTTTGTTCGCAGGTTCTCGTGTCCGGGTCGTGAATACTCTTGATCATTTGCGCGTCGGATCAGCGGAGCCATGGTCTCGATGGCCGCTGGTGTTTGGGTGAATTTCTGTTTACTCGGCTTCGATTATCTCAGCTCGGTACGTTGCCAGTTTGTTATTTGTTGCGGCCGATATTGCGTGAGAGAAAATCGGCGGTGCGTCGGGTTTTGGCGGAACCGTTGGGGTTGGAATCGCTGTGCAGGGCCGATCTTCGTTCGCCATCTTGAATAACTCGCGCCTCCATTTCTTTCATGTCGATGATTTGAACCTGGGCGGTTGCTAGACCGCCGCTGACGTTGCTGCCGATTCCCCGGTTGGCAAAACCGCGGTTGAGCAAAGGGCTATTGGCGAGGATAGGTACACCGCGACGGGACGTAGCCGATGCGCCTCGGCGAATACCCCCCAGGTGCATCGAGCCTCCGTCGGGGACCGACACGGCAGTGCGAATGTTGAAAAAAGTCATGGTGGGAAGTTGAATCGTTGCGCCTTGGCCCACTGCTAATTGCGGGGCCATCATTGACAGGGCGGCAAAAACAACAAATGGGATCGCAAGTGATTTGATCATCCTGTATGGCCCTTATTTTGAGGTGCTGCTGAGGAATTGAATTCCCAGAGCTGGGAACCCTTATTAGTTGACCGGAAACATCGAGGCATTTCAAGGCAAATTTGCAGATAGGGTTTAAATTGAGTTGAATCGCAGTCGGTTTGCCGCTGATTTTACGTCGTATTTGGGTAGATCAGCTATGTTGTCGAGTCCGTCTGTTGAGAAGATGGGGGGCTGCGAGGGGACTCGGGGGCGGATAGTGGCTTGGGGTTGAATGAGTGTGTTTTCCCGTCGGTTTTTCACATATTTGCGGCTGGAATTGCTGATCGGCCGTTGAGAATATTTGCAAGGGTGGCGGTGATCGTGAAAGTGTAGCGTTGTTGTTAGGAGCGGGTGCGGATTTTTGGAGGTCCGTTAGTCGCTGTAAACATTAGGTGATTTCGGTGTGGCAAAAAGGCACGCTCCCGAGTGGGAATTGGTAACCGATGGAATAGGCAGGTGAGGCCTTGAGGAAAAACCGGGATTTCTTGGCAATTTAAGTCGGAAACGACCGTCGAGCGAGATCGGGGAATCGGTAGGTTTGCGAAATTATCAGAGAAATCTCGTTTAGCCGTTGACGAATTAAGGCGATAACCGTATCTTGGTCGATTCTTCACTTTTGAAGAGGTGGTGAGGCGGGCTTCGCTCTCCCCCATTGGCGGTCGTTCCGCATGCAGTTAACGTGATTTTTTGGATAAAGTTGGAGGCATTCGTGTCTGGCGTGGCAAATGAGGTCATTCGAATTCGGATGGAGGCGTACGACAACGCAGTTCTTGATCAAAGCGCTCAAGAGATTGTTGATACAGCCAAACGTACGCATTCCGAGGTTCATGGTCCGATTCCGTTGCCGACCCGGATCGAGCGGTTTACTGTTCTGTCGAGCCCCTTTATTGACAAAAAAGCGCGTCAGCAATTTGAGATTCGCACCCACAAACGTTTGATTGACATTGTTCAGGCGACGGCGAAGACAATTGAAGCTTTGAATAAGCTGAGCGTGCCTGCCGGTGTTGAAATTAAGATTAAGGCGACAACTCGCTAGGAACTTGAGCTCGGGATTTTCTGGGTTTTTGCTCTGGGATTTGTTGGTGTTTGTGTTGGTGACTTCAAGTCGTGATGGCAGGGGATGGATTTCTTGCTGTCGGTTTTTGACTGAGTATCCCGCGGCTTGAATGGTCGTTGGGTCTCTTTTGGAAAAAAGTTAATAATCATGGTATGGAAGCCGTCGAGACAAGCCTGTGTTGGATGGTGAGCCCTGAGTGGGTCTTGCTGATTGGGGTGATCCCATTCGTGTCCGGTTAAAACGCAGTTCCTTCTTGGCGGT
This sequence comes from Pirellulaceae bacterium, assembly GCA_041742275.1. Classification (GTDB taxonomy): domain Bacteria; phylum Planctomycetota; class Planctomycetia; order Pirellulales; family Pirellulaceae; genus BJ22. The sequence continues at coordinate 11,696 of JBGSIY010000244.1, forward strand.
CAATCTAACTGAATAAAAGGCGAGTGTTATGAGTA
>JBGSIY010000245.1:0-6457 GCA_041742275.1 Pirellulaceae bacterium
GGCTTTGTGATCAGTCGCCTCGTCGCAACTACCGTGGGAATTCGAAACAATCCCTACAGGCGTCAATTCATCCTTGATTTTGGTTGACTCGCTGTCATGCAATCAAATTGACTTGACCGAGTTCGCATGGATTTCGATAGAAACCGATAGCAGGGTCTTTTAAAAGTCTTTCGCGTCTTTGGTAAGACAACGTGATGATCACAAACAAATATCGCTATTTGTTCGGTTTGGCGATCCTGCCGCTACTGATGGGTTGTCAGATTTGTGGTTATACAGTGAGCCAACGCCGCGGGAGCCCGGCGTCTTTTTCCCAACTGCAGAGCTCGAACTTAGCAATGGCCGAATCGGCATTGCAGCAAGGGATCAAACTCGAAGCATACGGCGAACCGATCAGTGTCGACTGTTACTTTCAAGCGGCCGTGTTAGCTTGGCCCGAAGTTGAGTTGCAGGCAAACGAATCGCGATGTCCTGACAACCGTGCTAACCTGGTATATGAAGCATCGTTAGGTGGCCTTATCAGAGCTGGACAGGAACTAGGTCGGTTCGATCCCAAAACGGGATTGAAGGTTCAAACAAGTGCCGGGCTTGCCTTCGTGCCGATTCATTTCCATGGATTTCCCAGGCATCCGCAGGAATTTGACAAGCTTACTCCAGTGGGCGAGTACGCCGTTGAAGATCTGAACAATCTTCATCGCTATTGTGGCTTTGGAGTATCTGCCGTTGCTGTTCACAATAATCAGACAGGCATTCCTTTCCGAAAAAAACAAGAGCTGTTTTCTGCCACGGTTTTATTGCGTCCCGTCACTGGCCCGGTCGATCAGATAGAATCTAGTTATATTCTGGATGTGTACGATCCGTTGCGGATGGCCCAAATTATGATTAACGGAGTTGCGGTTCCGCTGAAACGGGACCTGACAGCCCCGATTGCCAATCGGATCAACACGACGAAACGCGATTATTTAACCGGTTTTCTGCAACCCGGCGCATCGACGTCCGATGAGGGCTTGTTCATGATTGAGCCCTACCAGCCAGGCAAAATCCCAATTGTATTTGTCCACGGTTTGATGTCGGACCCGTTTACTTGGGCCAATATTGCCAACGATATACGGGCTTGTCCAGAATTTGTGGAACGTTATCAACTTTGGGCATTCGAGTACGCAACTGGTGAGCCTTTTCTAAAGAGTGCCGCCAAACTGCGGCGACAATTGGTGGAGGCTCGGGCACTTCTCGATCCCCATAGTGTTGACCCTGCACTCACGCAAATGGTCTTGGTTGGCCACAGCATGGGTGGTTTGATTTCTAAATTGCAGATCACTCAAGGCGGTGATCCATTGTGGCAAGCCGTTTCCAATTGCCCCTTGCCTTACCTGAACACTACTCGTGAAACCCTGGACGGACTAGTGGAATCGTTCTATTTTGGGCCGTCACCTTTCATCACTCGCGTTGTTTATATCGGCACTCCGCATCGTGGCTCTCCCTGGGCGAAAAGACCCATCGGGCAAATTGGGGCCAAGTTGGTGGAGGAGTCAGCAATCATGGAAGAGAGGCATCGCCAATTAATTGAGGCGAATCCTGGCGCGTTTTCCCGGGAATTCACTAGGCGAGTTCCAACCAGTATCGATTTGTTGAAACCTGACAGCCCGTTGTTGCATAGGATTGACGAGTTACCTTACGCCACCGCGGTTCGAGTGCATTCGATTATTGGATACGGCTATCGAATGTTCGGGGCGGGAGATTCAGATTCGGTTGTTCCTGTTTCCAGTGCTCGGGCACGCGGAGGGGCCACGGAGAAATTCATTAATGCGAAACATGGTCAGTTGCATCAGCATGCGGAGGGAACCACTGAACTATTTCGCCTGTTAACAACGCACTTGCAAGAACTCCACCCGGAGCATCAGCTATCAAATTCGTTTATGCTTGAGTCAAACCGCTAGTTACCTCATTGAATGAAAAATGGATTTGGCAGGCTCTCGCATTGTCGCGTCCAAGTTTGGAGAGGTATTTACGGTTTGGAATCGAACACGAGTCGCTACAAGATCGATTGCCTTTCCCCTAGCTCGGCATGTCGGCGGCTGTTCACCCATTGGTCCCGGGTTCTTTTGGCAAATAAACTCAAGGGCCGCATCTGTATGATGACAGCGCAAGGAAAAACCGTTGCTCGGCAGTGAGCAACGGTTTTTATGTCAGTATCCCATCGGTACAAGACATTATTGATTGACCAATAAGAAATCAATACTTCCTGCCGATATTTCTCTGTAAAACATTATCTCAATCGAGAAAACGCCTTAGAAATCAACGCCATACTTTGCGGACATTTTCTGACGGATGTTGTTGATTTCTGATTGCATTGAATTTATAATTTCGCGGCCTGCATTTGCAGCGTCTCCGCGGGTATTTTCTGCAACCTGCTTTAGTCGGGCGCTACGATTGTTGGTGTTGTAGCGGTACGCAAATCCTCCATCATAGGAATAATTCTTCCCCTCGGCTCGAATGGCACCCTGTTCCTTTTTTTGCTGCACTCTCGCTTCTCTCGCCACCGTCGCCAATTGTCGTAGACTTTCGGAAATGCCATTTCCGACTTCGACCAACTCAGGGTCTACATTCAAAATTGAAAAATCGTCAATCTTTTTAGCATAATTATCAAACCAAGTGGCATAGGTGCTAAGTGCTTCATCGCTGGGTCTTTTGGTAGACAATTCATCGACATAGGTCTGAAGCGATTTAAAATACGTTTTTGACCGGGCGTAAGCCGCGTCATCGGCTCCGCTCTCTTCAGCGGTGTATTCAGGCAATAAAGGCTGACTTACCAATGAACTCATTGCCCGAAGTCCTGCCACCGACAATGGCCCCGACAACAGGAGTTGAGTTGGCGTCGATTTGGAATTCCAAGACGAAATGTCGTCGATCATCAAGCCACGCTTTTTTAGAATTTCAATTAGCAAAGGCTTTCCATTTGTTTCCAAAACCATCGCATTGGATGTGAAATCGACCTTAATCGAACCGTAGATCGAATCTCGAATCGTGACTCCCAATGTAATCCCCGTAATCCCTCTCAAAGCTTCAACAACCGAATCCACTTCGGCTTCTTTGACGCTGTTCATTTCGGCCAATCGCTGCCGAATTACCGAAGGAGAAACAGCATCAGTCAAGTCCAGGGCAACGATGATATCAGCATTTTCATCGGCAAACGAAACAGCTTGGGTCAGATAAGGTGACAGCTGGCTCGATCCGCTGGAGGCTGCTCCTCGCAGCCAACTCGACACCGCTTGTCGATTGCCCGGCTTCATCACTCCGACTGTGTCAGGTCCTAGTTGAACGACCATGGCATCGTTAGGCATGAGGACCGTGCCTCGATTTGCGATGGGTTCCACAACGGAACCGCTCCGGTTGGCCATTTCATTTAAATCAAATTTACTGCGAGCGCGAGAGTAGACGGCTGCCGTCGAAAGCGTGTGCATGAACTCTAAGTCTAAATGTGTGGCAATCAAAATCCGGTCGGCATTGGGTGTCACAATCGAGACCCCTGACTCAAACGCCGCTTTGCTGGCCTCTGTCGCTCGAGATTTTTCTGCAAAATCACTCTTAAAGATTTTTGAACTGTTGATCAATGTCAAAACGTTAGTATGGGCAGGCGCCCAACGCGCGTCAGCACTAAACGATTGAGCCGCTAAAAAAGTGGGAGCAGCAAACTGGCCAATTGCCACAAACAACACAATAGTCGACACAAAGATCTTCGGATTCCAACAGTTCATTGTAAAAACCTTTCGGGACAGAACACTTTTCAATATTAGGAGCTTGGCAAGTGAGACAACCTGACAACACATAACAATCTTTTGGAGCAGTTACTACCCTGTCTCAACCATCCTATATCTTTGAGTTGGCAGCAACGACTTGATGCAAGAAACCCACCGAAATGGCGTTGATGCAGACCCCGAAATTTGATGTGAACGAAGCTCTCGTTACATATTAAACACTGGGTAAGCGGTCAAAGCAAGAGATTAACAGTTTTTTGAATCGAATCTTCCCTGCGCCTTCTGCAGCGATTATTACTTAACCTTGCCGCACGCGTTCAGCAAGAAAATTAGCGAGCGGTGGACGACCGCATAGCTCGCTAATACAAGTTTTTCCAAAAAACTACTTATTTCTGCAAAACGCGTTTAGCGAGTCTCCGGCCAAATGACAAACATTTAGGCGGGGTCGATGTTAAGCAAAACAGGCATTTCGTCCGATACAGGCGACAAAAAATTTTGGACAGATTCGTGCCATGCCGACAAAAAATACAAGCTGGACCCGTCGCCAACTTTTCCCGCAAAACGGTTTCGTTTAACGGTTTCGATTGATCCGACGAGTCGCACCTACAATATATCCAGGCCATTGTTGCATCGCCATTTGTTGGGCGTCCCTGCTATTGCGCGCTGGCACAACGACGGATTGAGCTTGGTAGAAATTTCCGTTGGGAGGAATCATCGCGACTTCCCAAACATCGGTCAGTCCTGCTTGCACTGACATCATGCCCAGTTGCAACATTTTAATTTGACGATCCGCCTGTCGATCACGTTGATACTGAGCCGCAAGCGTTTGCATGTACAACGCATGCCTTTCGCGATCTTCGGTCGAAACGTCCGGTTCCCGTGGTTCCTGTTTCCCCTGTTCCAAAAACGCTCGATCTGCATCGCTGAACAAAAAATAGGGAACCGCGTACTCATCGCCATTCTCCAAAACCACAAGGACGCCTTCGCATTTATATTTCATCGGGCGAAATCCTTTTTTACCCATCCAGTCTTTGAGTTCGTCCGCGCCAGCGAACTGCTTATTCTCAAACTGACCAACTACCGCGGGCAACATCGCTTGGTAAACAGAAGGCAAATTATCAAAGGGGCGGTCGTTTACATAAAGCTTGCCTCGTTTCATCTGCAAATTAATTTCCTTATCGACATGGGAAACGACAGCTCCTACGACTTGCAAACCGTTGCGCATTGTCCATTTTTGTGTACCATCGACTGCGTGAACAGCCATCGCTTCCTTCGACTCGAGATACTTTCGATCATCGTCGGACATGTCTTTGATGGGAAACGCAATCAATTCCCCGTCACTTTGTTTGAGGATCGCCAGGTCGGTATTGAAGCCAATTAAATCGGCCTGAACTTCGTAACCACCGGATCGGTCTCGCCACGTACGATCAGCTAACGAAGTGCGGTCAGCCAACGAGAAAGTGACACAACCAAAAACCATGCCACAAACAAGCACTAAGCGAAAAGCGTTTTGCATCGTAACAACTCATGAAACGTATAAAAAGACAGCGAATAACATTTCATCTATGGTATCACAGCATGTGTTATTTTTTGAGAGATTTGCCAGAAAAAATAGGGGATTTCCGGCTATTTTGAAAGCGAAAAACGACGCCTAGCCAAAAATGAATTGGGCGGCACATTCTCGGTAGTCATCGCTCCGGATCCTAACCATGAAGAACGCGAGATAAGAATCGCCATGGATGAAAATAAAAGCCGCAGTCGATTCGCGGCTACAATCTGGTCGGCAATGGGCCTCATGTGCGAGCCGCCCCATCGCAAGGCATCCTCGCTGGCCAGTTTCGCAACCAGTTCGTTCAATGGGTCCTTGACCATTTCGTTGCGTTACCCGGGGCAAGACAGAATCCGAACCGACGAGGAAAAAGCCAAGCCTGTTTTCCAAAGCAAAGCGTATGCCCTTTCCACAGCCCGAGTGAGTAGCGACTCTAGTTCATCGCGAAACACCTAGGTTGATGCCTCAAGGCTTGTAGTTGTTCTGCCCGGTCCGGTTGTATCATAAATGTTGAAAGAACTCGTCTGGCATGATCGCGGCCACGCCACCTTCCGGCTTTTCAAGCAATTTCTTCTCCCGTGTCTTGACCCGAAACTTCCATCCCGCCGGGGGATTTTTGCCGGATCTGGATCTTGTCCTGCAGATCGTTCGCCGCCTTCACGTCCACGGGATGGCTTGGGTTGACAAAGGTGCGGATGATTACAGCAGCGTGGCGGGTGCCGAACTGCTCCATCGTTAGCGTAAACTCGCCCGAGCCGTGCTCGACCGGCAGCATCGAATGATCCTGATTGCTCACCAGCATGAACTGAAACCGCCCGCCTCGCTCGGGCTACACGATCGTGGCCGGTTCGGTCAGATCGAGAATGGCTGCCGATTAGAGCGTGTCGCGGTTCATCCGAATCACGTCTTGTTTGTCGATCGGAACAGGCATGCGGATGTGCAGGAACTTACCGAAGGCGTTCTGTTTAACATAGCGACCGAAAATGACATCGGTCTCGGCACGGACGTAGTTTTCCACCGTGACTTTATCGGACGCGGTAGCTAGTCCCTAGCAAATCGCGAGGGTACCGACGAAGAAGGACAGAGTGCGTGTGTGCTTCAAAATGGGTGATGCCTTCAACGATAGGATACGAACTGGATAAAGCCGGCTTCCAAT
>JBGSIY010000246.1:0-7409 GCA_041742275.1 Pirellulaceae bacterium
AGTTCAGCGTCGTGTTCAAATAGTCGCTGGCAATCAAACTGTGAGGCAACTTCGAAACCCAGTTGCCGAGCATTACGCTCCAACAAAGCGTTCTCAACCAAAACACACACTCGGCTAGACTCCGACGAATTTTGGGTGCGCCAACATCGCAAATCATACAACTCCGCATCGTTAAACACGAATACAAACAAGGGCCGCGATATACGCTGCATGTCGGACTCCATTTCCTGTCTGGGCATTCCTACAGACGAACCATGCACAGGAATTTCTCTCACATGGCAGCCACGCGATTCCAGTCCGGCTTGCAGACTGGGGAAAATGGTTGTGCGTTCAAGGGCAATCTGCAAATATTCGACCCGTTGAATCCCGTCCAGGTTCTTTAAAATGTCTCGGCCGAGCCCACCTGATGCAAGTCCGTCCAGTATGGCAATTTTGCGACTGACTCCCATTGCGGCCAACTCCGCCGCGAGGTTCCCAGGCCCCCATAAATACTCAATATCCATCAATCCCTGACGAATTCGTTCGACGCCTTGAGAAAGTTGCCACAGGCGCATGGTTTGCACGAATCCGACCGAGGTCACGAACATCAACCCATCCAACTCAGCGGTTAACACAGCGTTCGCTACGTCTTGCACAAGTGACTGTGTGGGCAAGGCCCTGGGGGGAGAAACTTCCCCGGCCACACTTCCTCCAAATCGTTCCACGAAAGACCGCACGAGCGACTGATGCTCACCCTCTAGCACTTGAAAACGAAGACTTCGAAACCAATCCATCGTTTCGCTCATAACCTTATCTGAATTAAAATTGGACGCACTTGGAAATTGCCGGGTTTGCATTTCATGAAATTGTAGCGTAACTCATCGTTCCACAGATTAGGACGCTGGGCAGGGCAGTCGCTCTATACACCCTCTCAGTGCTAAAATATGGCACACGCATTGCCCATCCCTGGAAAATAGCAGAAAACATTAATCTTCGGAATTGTCCCGAAATCGTTTCCTCGTTTAACCGTCCGCCAGCGGGCACGCGACAAGGTGTACTTCTGGCTAACGGTGAAAAACGGAAACAGATTTTATTTCGAGCCAGATCCTGTGGTGACTCCTGACCGACGATTCTTTTACAAACGGACATCATGGACCCTTTCCAAGAAATTAAAAACTTGCTCGCCAATCAGGCTCCTCGAGAGGCCATGGCATCCGCAGCCAACTATTACCTCGAACAAAATGACGCTCATCGCTTGTTTGAAATTCGAAAAATGCAAGGTCGTCATGAACTGGGACTCCCCGTTGTGTCATGGAAACCCCTTCCACAACTCGACGCGGAAATTCAGACAAAATTAGAAAAAAAATTACTGGCCGCATGCCATGAAGCGGGCTCACGCCTGATCGCGTCCGGAGATCTTGCCGCCGCCTGGAATTACCTGGAACCTCTTGACGACCGCGAATCCGTGCAGCGGATGATGGAAATGGCCGAAGTCACTTCCGAGAATGTAGATAACATCATTGAGGTTACGTTTCATCGCGGAGCCCATCCCGCGTGGGGATTTCAACTCCTCCTCAAACATTTTGGCACCTGCAATGCAATCACCCTGCTCGACTCATCGGCCCCCTACCTCGCACCGGCCATCAAAACAAAGTTAGTGGAATTACTGGCACAGCATTTTATGAACGAGCTGGTTCAAAATTTTGCCAACACATCCCAGCGGCCAAATGTCGATGAAGACGCGTTTGCAACTTTGATTTCGTCCAATAGCGAAGGCAATGATTGGGGGGCTCCCTTGATCGATGTGACCCACTTGCACAGTGTGACCCGCCTCGGTCGCTTCGCTGAGGATCCCCGTATTTGGGAACAACTGGTCACCCTCTGCCGCTACGGTGAGTTATTGGGAGAAATGTTCCACTTCCCCGGAGAACCCCCCTTCGAAAACCAATATACGGACTCGCTTCTTTTTTTTGAGGGACTGCTGAATCGCAATCGCCCCCAATCGATTGAACATTTTCTAGCCAAAGTCGAACAAGACAAGGACAGCCCGCAGGCCTTGTTAATTCTGGAAACGGTCATTGATTGGCTCGCCCGAATGGAAGAAGTCGATCAGGCGTTGGAATTGGCCATCGCCTATCCCCGTGACGATTTAGGCCGAATGGGTATCGCCCCGAACTTGATTGAATTGGCAACCCGAGGCTCGCGACTGAAGACCAAATTAGCCAGCACATTTCAACAACGTAACGATCTTTTGAGCTTTTTGATGGTGCAATTGATTGAAACCGCACCGATTTCCAACAGAACCGATTTGTGACAATCACGTTTCAATGACAAAAAAACCGCTCAGGATTGCTCCGAGCGGTTTTTGTAAATTTAGTATCGTGAGATCAAGCTTCCAGATAATGGTCGCTTTTTCTTTTCCGTCAACTTAGTTGTTGCTGTAGTTGGCACCACGAATGATGAAGGCATTGGGGTCAACGCTGGGAGTTGTTCCGCGAATGTTGCTGGTCGCGTCAGTCGCAGCAGGTACTGCTTGTACTGGAGCGGCTACACCAGTTGAATCACATCCGCAACCGCCACTTACAATTTGACCGTCACAAGAGTCGCAGGCGTTGCCGCAACCGCGATTTCCGCCGATGCTGCGAATTCGATCCAACAGGCCGCAGCGAGGAGCGCGTCCACAGTTTTGGACTGTCTCGTGGCAAGGGGCAGCGTTTCCACAGCCATTGTCACATCCACAACCGTTGGACACACCGTTGTCACAACCACAACCATTCGAAACTCCCGTGTCGCAACCGCAACCGCGAGATCCAATTCCCGACAAGCGACCACGTAGGCCGGACAAGAATCCACCGCGAGCACATGGATCACATGCGTTGGCAGCCGAATCACAACCGCAACCAGCCGCTACTACAGGTGCTCCACAACCGCTGTCACAACCTGTATCGCAACCGCCACATCCACCCAATCGGTTTCGCAAGCCGAAGCCACTGAAACCAGACAACAAACCACCAGCTGCTGGACCGCCGCAACCTGAGTCGCAACCGGAATCACATGCGTTGCCGCAAGGTGCTGCAACTACGGGAGCTGCATCACAACCACAACCGCCAGTAACTCCGCATCCACCACATGCACCGCCACGGCGCAATTTGGGCAGGTGAACACTCATGCTGATGTGCAAGCCTGCACCGCAGCTCGAGCCCGTGTCGCAGCAGCTAGAAGCAGCGCCACATCCGCCGCGTCCCATCATCCGGGACAGCAAACCGTTGCCGAAAGCGTCACAACAAGTGACCCCCGACATCAAAAGCATCATTGCCACAATCTTTGTTTTCATCGAGACTCGTCTCCTAGATTTTGAGTACGTTTGCTTTACTGTGTGAACCCCAAACGGAGTCAATGTTTTCGGCCGCGCCACCAACCTCGTTTTTAAAATCGGGATGGCCGGATAAAAAACCAAGAAACCCAAGCCATCACTGATCGTTCGCTTTGGGTCCAACAGCGTGCACACACAAACGGCTACTCTTTCGATGTTTCACCAGGTCGCGAGGGCGTCCACTGCCCTCTATTGAATTCGAACACCAGTGTTAACTTTTCCGTTTCAGACTCAACATTGCTGTCGAATCTACTTAAGGATTGATCGGTGTTTCTAGACGCCTTTTTAATCTCCGCCAAGGAAGTTCCGGTGTTTCTACTTATTCCATGTGAACGACCTGTGACGGCAAAAACACCCAGGAAACCTATAACGCTTGTAGGCCTTCCTCAAGGGTCGGAGTAAGTCCTCTTCTGCCGAATCTTGTCTCCTTCGCATCAATTTTGACCACCCCCAACGTCATTAGTGTTAAACTTTATTGATCAGGTGATCCTGAACGTGTATTATCTAGGGTGGTTAGTCCAACCTCTTGGACCTTGAACGATTTGCGAACTGAAAAAACACAATGCATCTTTTCTCTCAACACATTCGGTACATTTTAACCCTGACAATGATTTCACTCCTGTTGACAGCCTTTTGCGGCTGCAACCCTCGGTATCAACCGGCCGATTGGCGGAAACAAATGCAGGCTCGCAACAATCAAAGCCTTCCGCTGAGTGCTGGGAACTCGCTCCCGCACGGCAGTTCTCTGCCGCACGGAAATTCTCTGCCCCATGGAAACTCTTTGCCGCGGGGCTCATGGCGTCCCAACGCAACAACGCTTCCCCTGGGCAATGGCAACTCGGCAACCTTGCCTCGAGGCAACAATCTGCCCCGGGGCTCGCAACTCCCCAGCGGTACTACCCTCCCTCGCGGTATTTAGACGGCCCTATCCGCCGCCGATTGGCCGCAGTCGACGACCTGCGAAGCCGGAACCCAGTAATACTGAGACAAAGTAATACTAAAACTTAAAATGCGGGGACTTACTGATGCGGGGTTCAATCCGCTTTTGCTTGGGCCCGATTGTGCCGGCAAGGAAACAGCCGACAGGTGGCAACGCCTTCGACTTTCCAACGTAAAACGACCTGAATCCGAAAGATCTTCATGCTCATTGTCATTGCTGGTAATTGTCGACCCGATGCCGCGGCCCTCCGCCATAAAATCGCGCAGTGCGCGTCGCAGGCCCAAGTTGTAGGCGTGGATGCCGGCGCAGAACTACTCCGCGTCGCGTCCGACCCCAACGTGAAGCTCATTCTCGTGAACCGTCAATTTGACCAAACCGCCGAGGATGGACTTGCTCTGATCGAAACCATCTTGAAACCACCGCCCGGCAGTCCGGCGAATTCCCTCCCGAAAGTCATGTTAATTTCCAATTACGCGTGGGCTCAAGAAAAAGCCGTAGCCCTTGGTGCCCTGCAAGGTTTTGGCAAAGCCGAATTGCAGTCAAACATGGCCACCGACCGGATCAAAGCCGCCATCCTCTAAGGTTAAAACGTGCATGACCAAAACATGCGTGGCGAACACTGCAGGCACTAAAACATGCCTGGCGAAAACTGCAGGCGCTATAATATCTACGGGCTAACGTCCCAGACGGGGTCGAGCTCACAATAGAGGACCCTGCCCTCTTTCGCTCTCACGACAGCGCCGGATTTGGGCATCCATCACGCCGCAAACACCCTCCGCAGCCCGAAACGAATCGCATGCGTCTGATTGTGGACTCCTTCTACCCAACAATGAAGCGAGCGACACAGCTTGAAAAAACGTGAATCGCCCTGACTTGATTGAAAACGATTGCGTTTCGCGTTACGCTGAGGTTTGACATTGATCGTCAGTCGGCCGTTTTTTGTTTGTCGGCTAAACTTTTTACCGCGAGTTCCTAGGCCGAGGGGATTATGAATTCTTGCAAACTACGTTGCGTTATCTTGAGGCAACTTTTACTGGTTGCCTTTGTCGGCTGTTGGGGATTCGCGACTGGCCCGTGCGCGACTGCCGATGATCTCGCCCCAGCCGCGACCGATGTCGTAGTATATGGCGGGACCTCGGCCGGGATCGCCGCCGCCATTCAAATCAAACGGATGGGTAAATCGGTTGTCTTGATCGAACCCTCCGAACACTTGGGCGGTTTAACCACGGGTGGATTGGGACAGACCGATATCGGTAACAAAGCGGCGATTGGCGGGATCTCACGCGAATTCTATCGCAGAATTCGCGAGCATTACCAAAATGCGGATGCTTGGAAATGGCAACAACCCGAACAGTACCGCAGTGTTGGCCAGTCGCAAACGTCACGCGAGGAAGACACCATGTGGACGTTCGAACCGCATGTCGCCCTCAAAGTTTACCGCGATTGGTTGGACGAACTTAAGATCCCCGTTGTCATGAACCAGCGACTGGATCGTGAGACGGGCATTGCGATGACGCGGTCCCTTCCTTGGCGCATTCTCTCGATTCGTATGATGTCGGGAGAGGTCTACCAGGGCAAAATGTTCATCGACGCCACCTACGAAGGGGACCTGATGGCCGCAGCCCAAGTCAAATACACAGTCGGTCGAGAGGCAAACTCACTTTATGACGAAACGCTCAACGGAGTCCAAACAGAGCGTGCCATCCACCATCAATTCGCCCGCGGCGTCGACCCGTTTATCATTCCTGGCCAACCGACCAGCGGACTTCTTCCCTTCATTGAATCCGACCCACCGGAGACTGAAGGTACAGGTGATCACCGCATGCAAGCCTATTGCTTTCGCATGTGTATGACCGATCATCCAGAAAACCGAATCGCTTGGCCAAAACCAAACGGCTACGACGAGCAATGGTACGAATTGCTGCTGCGAAATTTCGAAGCGGGTGAAAGTCGCCTGCCACTCAACGTGGGCCTGATGCCCAACCGCAAGACCGACGCAAACAACAATTTTGGTTACTCTACCGATTTTATCGGCCAAAATTACGACTATCCCGAAGCCAGTTACGAACAACGCCAACAGATCGTCGCGAGACATCGGTTGTATCAACAGGGCTTGATGTGGACTCTAGCCAATCACCCTCGCGTTCCTCCGCACATTCGCACTGAAATCAACCGCTGGGGAATGTGCCAAGACGAGTTTATGGATGGCAATGGCTGGCAAGAGCAACTTTATATTCGCGAAGCCCGACGGATGATTGGCGATCTCGTGATGACCCAAAACCATTGCCAAGGCCGCTTGGTTGCCGACAATCCCGTCGGTCTGGCGGCTTATACTATGGACTCGCATCACGTCCGACGTCATCTCGACGCGGACGGATTTGTTCGCAACGAAGGTGACGTTCAGGTCGGCGGCTTTCCCCCGTTTCCAATCGGCTTTCGCGCCATCGTCCCTAGCGCCGACCAATGTAGCAATTTGCTGGTCCCCGTTTGCCTCTCCGCCTCACACATCGCGTTCGGCTCCATTCGCATGGAACCCGTCTTTATGGTTTTGGGGCAATCCGCAGCAACGGCGGCCGTCCAAGCCATTGATCAAGATGTACCGATCCAACGAGTCGACCCAATGGAATTGCGTCGACAGCTTTTGGCCGACGGCACGATCTTGGAATGGCAGCCCTCCCTCGATCCGGCCCGCCAACGAGGAACCGATCCCGATAAAATAAAGGGAATTGTTCTGGACGACAGCGCCGCGCAGGTTCACGGATTTGAATCAACCAGCAACAGCGTAGCCAACTTCGTCGGTACCGCTTATCGTCACGACGGCAACGTGGACAAGGGAAAACAAACGGCCATATTTAAGTTGTCACTTCCCGAGTCCGGCCTTTACGAAATCCGCATCAGCTATAGTCCCCACGAGAATCGAGCGACCAATGTTCCCATCATAATCCATCATGCCAATGGGGAAGACACCGTCTACGTCAATCAACAACAACGACCGGCCATCGACGGCCTCTTCCACCGACTCGGGCAATTTCAGTTTGAATCCAAAGGTGACCACTCGATTCAAATCAGCAACGGTGGCACCGACGGCCATGTAATCGTCGATGCAATCCAAGCCGT
>JBGSIY010000247.1:0-15288 GCA_041742275.1 Pirellulaceae bacterium
GCTATTATTCTGATCGATGCCCGCCACGGCGTGTTGGAACAAACTCGCCGCCACAGCTTCATTGTTTCTCTGTTGGGGATCAAACATATTTTGGTCGCGATCAACAAAATGGATTTGATGGGCTTCGACGAACAAGTTTACGAGCGAATTCGAGATGAATATCGCGAGTTTGCCACGCGGTTGGATGTGCCCGACTTACATTTCATTCCGATCTCCGCCTTGAACGGAGACAATGTGGTCGACCCCAGCCCTCATATGCCTTGGTATTCGGGTCAGACCCTGATGTCATTTTTAGAGAACGTGTATATCGGTTCGGATCGCAACATGGAAGACTTGCGGTTCCCAGTCCAGTATGTCATTCGACCGAACTTGGATTATCGAGGTTTTGCCGGCACCATTGCCTCGGGAATCATCCGCACCGGGGACGAGGTTATGTCCCTCCCCTCGCGCAAGAAAAGTCGCGTCAAGCGAATTGTGACGATGTCCGGGGACGTAGAGGAAGCCTTTGTCCCCATGTCCGTCACGCTGACTCTGGAAGATGAAATTGATGCGAGTCGCGGAGACATGCTGGTTCGCCCAGGGAACATTCCCAACGTTGAAAAGAACTTCGATGCTATGGTGGTGTGGATGCATGAATCGCCGTTAGTCGCGGGCAAACAGTATTTGTTTAAACAGACGACCAAGACGATTCCTGGTTCCATCACGACATTGCGTTACCAAATCGATGTGAATAGTCTGCATCGCTTGCAAACACCCGACCTGAAGTTGAACCAAATTGGTCGCTGCCGGATTCGTTTGGCAGAACCGATCATGTTTGATGGTTATCGTACCAACCGCACCACAGGGGCCTTCATTATCATCGATCGCTTGACCAATGCCACCGTGGGGGCAGGGATGATTTTGGATCGAAAAACCAGTGATGACCGTTACAACTACTGGGATGAAGAACCGGTCAGCCAGTCGTTGACCACCAACATCAGCCATGTGACCGAATCCGAACGTGAGGCTCGGCTGGGGCAACGACCAGTAACAATCTTGCTCACGGGTCGCCCCGGGTCGGGGAAAACCACGACGGCTTATGCACTAGAGCGGGGCTTGTTTGATGCCGGACGGATGGCGACAGTGATTGATGGCGAAAATATTCGCAGCGGATTGAATCGCGATCTCGGGTTTGGCGATGATGAGCGGTCGGAGAATTTGCGACGTGCTGCCGAAGTAGCCAAAATGATCAACCGAGCGGGGTTGATTTGTGTCGTGGCCCTCGTGGCACCCAGTGAGGATTCGCGCCAACGAGCTGCCGAACTGGTGGGACGCGACCAATTTATCACGATACACATGGACGCCGATCCACTGGTTTCAGCGGAACGACATCGCGCAAGCACAACGGAGATTCGCGATGAAGCGTCAATTCAATTCGAGGTCCCACAGAGTGCTGATTTGGTTTTGGATACCGGAACGAAATCGACAGCACAATGTGTCGCCGAAATTCTTGATCTACTCGCAAACCGCAATTTGATCACATGATGAGTACAGGGAGTTTGACCGACAAGGATCGCGCCGCCGTCGAGGTGAGAAACGGGAGTGCGTCCATTTGAACTGGACCTGTCCCTGTTTGTTTTCCCTGTTTGTTTTCCACGAACTAAAAAAATTGGTGTCCATTCGCGGTATTCGTGGCTAACTGTTTCCATTCACAATGCGTTCGTGTTGGAGGCTTCCGTGTTTTCTAAAATTGACCAGCACGCCGAGCTTCATACCGGTTGCTTTCAGGTAATTGATCATTTGGGCTCGGAATTTGTTATTCAGTTCGGCCGTTCCCTTGATTTCAACGATAATCTGATCGTAACAGATAAAGTCGGGGATATAAACTGATTTGAGTGGCCACGAATCGCGCGGATTTTCACGAAGAAGAATACAGGAGACGAAACGAATACAGGTCCTGTTACTTAAACTGGACCTGTCCCCGTTTTTTTGCGTTGGGGCCGGTTCTGATTAGTATGGAAGGTATTGTTTTGTTTGTATTGAGTACGATTCATTTCCAGAACTAATAATCGAGCGAGTGAACATGCCGCAATTATTTCGTTGGGCCGTAATGGTCTTTTGCGTATGCTGGGCTTGTCCGGCCCATGGTCAAGATAGTAAATCCGACAAGAAAACGGATGGGAAAGAAAAAGCAGAGGCCGAAAAAGTCAAAGATCCTCTGGCTTTTACTCTGGAAAATTTGTTTGATGAGAAGAGTTACTTCGGCCCATCGGCCAGTGACACGCAGTTCTCGGCCGATGGTCGTTATGCGGCCTTCCTCTACCGCCCTTATCTCGAAAGACGTCATGGCGGGGACTTGCATATTCACGACTTTGACAAAGGGACAACAACGCGAGTAACCTCGGTTGCCAAAATGGCCGAGTTTCAGGAAGCCACGCGAAAAGTGAAAGAGGACCGCGTCAAAAAACTGAAAAAGAAAGCAGAAGAAGCCCAAGACAAAGATAAGAAAGCCAACGTAGGTTCCACTTCCGATGGCGATGATAAAAAGAAACAGCAAGATACTCAGAAGACCGCCAAAGCAAAAAAAGACAGTGCGGAATCCGAGATCGACGAGTCCGGCAATACCGTAACGGAAGAGGACGGTGAGGATGAAAAAGCTCCTCGATACGGAGGCGTGAGCGCCTATGCCTGGCATCCGGAAAAAAACCAGTTACTCTTCATGTCGGCCGGTGATATTTATCAATTGGATGTCGCCCAAGATGCCATCTCGCGATTGACGAAGACCGATGCGGCTGAATCGCAATTCGCTTATTTGCCGGATGGTTCGGGCTTTGTTTATGGCGCAAATGACGTGATCTATCGAGTTCGATTTGACGATTCATTTATTGAGCAGTTGAATCCGAGTTTGCCTGCCGGTCAAAATTTATCGGGATTCGAATTGAGTCCCGACGGCAAAAAAATAGTGATTGTTTCTCGGACGGGCAGTCGCGGCGCATCCGGGCGAACTGTCGATATCATCCGCTATCGCGATCGGTTCGCCAAAGGTGACTCGGTGCCACGAACGGTTTCCGATGACACGGTTCCCCCCTCGGATACTTTTGTCTATTTGTATGATTTAGAAAAGTCTCGGACGGAAGAGTCGCGATTGATCCAAATTTTCCAAAATACGGTCGACGAACCGCGAGATACGATTAGCAGTCCAAAATGGTCGCTCGATAGTAGTCGGATTACGTTTTGTTTTTTTGATCAAGAAACATCGGAAGTGCAATTGCGTTTGGGCGAATTTCCTGAAGACGTCGAAAAGTTAAAGGTCGAACCCGAAGCGGCCAAGGCGGAGGGGAGTGATGCGGAGGGAGACGGGAGTGAACAATCCGGTCGATTCGGCCGTCGCGAGCGAACTTCGCCCGCAGGAGTCATCAAGCACGATTCGAAAATTGTCTATCAGTTTCGCCACTTTGGTGGGCCCAATACTCCGGGAATGGTGGCGCCGCAATTTGCCTGGGACAATCGGCATATCGTCTTCATCAGCGAAATTTCTGGGTATCGACATGTTCATCTGATTGATGTGGTCTATGAATCGGTGTCCCAATTGACGACCGGAAACTACGAAGTCTATCCGTTTCAGATTTCGAAGGATCAAAAGACATTGTTTGTCCGTGCGACCAAAGACCACCCGTCCCGCGAGATGGTCTACCAGTTGAATTTAGAAAATGGCGAACTGGTTCAGTTGGGCGATCAAGTCGGAAATTATTCTGCGGTGGCCGTTAGTGACGATGGTAAGCGGATGTTGGCCAATTTTGTGCGCTACGGTGAGTTGTCAGAACTGTTTGCCGTATCTGAAAAGAAAAAAATGACCGCGTTGACCTCATCGCACACGGAAAAGGCTGAAAAGTTCACGGAAGCCATGCCGGAGATGTTTGACTATGAAAACCGGCATGGGCATGCCATCCATGCGATGATGTTCAAGCCAGAGGGTTGGAAGAAGGGGAAAAAATATCCGTTGTTGATTTACGTTTACGGTGGACCTTTGGGATCACGGCATTCTGTAGTCGACGGCAGTTACAGCTCGGATGGTTACTTTTTTAATAACTACATGTCGCAGCATCATGGTTATCTCACCGTAGTCATCGATCCTCGTGGTCAATCGGGATATGGTGGTGTCTTCGAGAAAGCTAATTACGAGCAAGTGGGCAAGCCGCAGGTGGAAGATTTGGTCGACGGCGTGAACTACTTGAAAGAAAATTTTGGAGCCGATCCGGAGAAGGTGGGTATCTATGGATGGAGCTTTGGTGGTTTTCAAACGCAGATGTGTTTGTATACGGAACCAAAAGTGTTCCAAGTCGGAATCGCCGGAGCGGGTCCGACGGAATGGGAGAACTACAACTCGTGGTATACAACCGGTACCGTCGGCCCATCGCAAAAAGGGCAGCCGGATCAAAAGAAATATTCATTACGTCCTCTCGCGAAAAATCTCGAAGGAAAACTATTGCTGATCCACGGAATGGAAGACACCAACGTCTTGTTTCAAGATTCGGTCGCCATTTATCGTGAGCTTTTGAAAGCGGGTAAGGAAACCAATGTCGAGCTCTTTTTAGACCCGACAGGTGGTCATGGTTTGGGAGGTGATGTCAAACGATTGAACCGCTATCGCAAATACGAAGAGTTTTTATTGCGAACGTTGGGAACGGCGAAAACGAAATAGCGTCCACCGCATCTTAATCTTAAGGAAAACCACAGCCGCCTGTTAGAGAGAAACTCTTTCAAGGCGGCTGTTTTGTGTACCCGTTTACGCTTTTGGTTCGGAGAACGGAGCGACCATGTCGCTCAGCTTTTTAAGCTGATAGCGGGTGCACCTGTGATTGCTTTTGATCGGAGGATTTGGAGGCTGAGAGAATTCGCTAGAGCCCAAGCGCTTTCGGTTCGGAGAACCGAGCGACTATGTCGCTCAGCTTTCCAAGCTGATAGCGGTTGCACCTATGATTGCTTCTGATCGAAGGATTTTGAAGCTGAAGGAATTCGCGAGAGCCCAAGCGCTTTCGGTTCGGAGAACCGAGCGACAATACACACGGTTACTTTTCTTTTACATGCTTCTGTGGTGTCTCAAGTGGGGGCTGCGGTTTGCCAATGAATTGGGTGTCGCTAGTTTGACGCAGATTCCGGGTTGTTAATGGCAGCTACTTTCGGCAGAGCTTCGGCCACTCGTTTGAGGTTCTCGAGTTCGCTCAGCATGATTTCCGGTAAGTCGGTTGGTTCTTTCCAGAAAAAGAAACGGGCGATGGGGTCGCGTGTTTTGATGACTTGATAGGTCACTTGGACTTGGGCATTCGCTTCGCTGACTTTGAAAATCGAAGTCGACTGAATGTTATTAACGGAATGGCGAAGAGTGATCAATCGGTCTTGTTCGAACAGTTGAACCTCTTCGATGATTTCGGTTGGTTTGCCGTCCAATTCGAATTCGGAGAAAAAAAGCGTACCGGGGGCAATCGGTTCCCGCTGACTGTCATTTGTGCCATTGAGGTCGATCCCATCTTGGATCGTGCCATTTTCAGAGGTCTTATTTTCAGCGAGGCGGGATGACCCGAGTTGGCTCACCCACTGCGTTCGCAATTCGGGCTGGATCAGACATCGGAACACGGTAGCAGTCGGGGCTTGTATTTGTATTTGCACTTCGTGCTCCGTCGGCTTGCCACCAATGATCCAAAGGCACCCCAGGCCAACGAGAACCGCGGTGAACAAATACATGAAGAACTTTTGGAAGGCACTCACGGCGCGGGCTCATGGGTTAGAGAACGTCTGAAATGTTGAATTTTTGGCCGCAATTCACCGGCTCAAAAAAAGTGTCAAGTGAACGTTTTGTTTCAAAGACAGCCTGGGGAAGCGAACCTCAGGCGAGCAGTAGCGTCTCTGAATAGGACTTCGACTAAAATTAACCTTTTAACATTGTACCTGTAAATGAGCGAGAAAGTATCGTCAAGAGGCAGAAAAAGTTGGAGCTTTGTTTGAGAATTTTAACATTAGAATGCCAGATTGAAAAAAAATTGGGTCGAACAGTGAGTTCAAGTTGCCAGGAAAAAGGAGATCGTCCATACTTGGACAGACACGAACACGTTGCGTCCGAACTTGCCTCGAAAAAACAACGTATCAAAGGCATTGGCCGTTTGGCTAGTCTATGGAAAGGAGTGAGCAATTGATTTCCGCTACCCTACGTCGTCCGACTCTGGTTTTGAATCGAAACTGGCAGCCTGTCAATATCGCCACTGTCTCACGTGCGATCACCTTGGTTTGGAATTCCAGTGCACGGATTGTCGACCCCGACGATTTTCAGCTGTACGACTGGGATGATTGGTCCCAAATGGTTCCGGGACCTGCAGAACCTTTTATTCAGGCCGTGTCCAGTCGATTTCGTGTTCCGGAAGTCATTTCCCTGATGAAGTTCGATCGATTGCCTTCGGCCAGTGTGGCGTTCAACCGCCGCAACTTGTTCAAGCGAGATCGTCATGCCTGCCAGTACTGCGGCAAACGTCCGGAGCCCGATGCATTGACGATTGATCACGTGGTTCCCCGAGCGATGGGAGGCGTTTCGTCTTGGACCAATTGTGTATTGGCTTGCGTTGGTTGCAATCATCGCAAGGCCGATCGCACTCCCGAGATAGCCAGCATGCGATTGTTAAAAACACCGTTGCAGCCCACCTGGAATCCGGGTTACTGGCGTCATTCGGGAAAAATAGACAGTTGGCAAAAGTTCATTAGTGATGCCTACTGGAGTACGGAACTGGACGACTAGTTTCGATGGATTTGAAAGGGGCGTCGATGGCTTCGAAAGGTATTGATTGTCCCCGCGTCATCGCATGAACTTGTTTAATAGAAGTGGGTTGATCCGGCTGCTTGTGGGCCAGCACAAAAGAAGCGAACAGCTCATCCGAGGAAAATCGGGTGCAGCTGTTTTTTTTGAGGCTATTTAGATTTTGATTTTCTCCATTCACTGGGGTCAACGCGATAAAAGTTGATCAGACAAGCGAACAGTTCTGGGTGGTGTTGTTTGAGGCCCAAGGGATCTTCCCAAAACACTTCGCTGCTCACGGCAAAGAATTCGGCGCGATTGGTTGCCGCATAGGGATCGAGATAGCTGGTTCCGCCCCGGTTGAGAACATCAACTAATTTGGCATGTTCAGCTTTGGTGACTCGTTCCCATTCCGATTGAGCGGCAGACGTTGGGAGGATGGGAGAGCCGCCGATATCGCCGTCCAAGCCGTCGAGGTGGTGAGCCAGTTCATGGACAACTACATTGCGACCGGGAGAGATCAAGCGAAGATCTTCCCAGGACAAAACAATGGGGCCGCGATGCCACGCCTCGCCAATCCGTGGGGCATCACCGACCAATAAACCATCCGAGGTCGAACGGCGGAACGAAGCAGGATACAGCAAAATCGTTCGGACGCCATCAAAGTAGTAATCTTGAATACCGATCAGCATCATAGCGGCCTGTGCCGCGACAATGAGTTTCATTTCTTGGGTCAGTTGTAGCCCATTGCAGCCCTCCCAGTGTTTTTCGTGAACCATGATGGCTGTATCATCGACGACTTTTTTCTGTATCTCCGCGGGCCAATCGGCGAAGGGGGTCAGGGCATGGGCTACAATCTCGTGCGTCTCGGCGTTTTTGGGTCGGGCGTTCAGTCTGTACCGCCGCCAGCTCTTCCACCAGCCCAAGTTCATAAGTGTGTTCCCTAAAAATTAAAGTCAAAAACAAGCCCTCGCAAGACGGGCTCCGTGGCAGGCGTCGTGGCGTTTCGTAAGCATTTCACCCCGCGGGCGAATTTGTCATATTCCAACTCCGTCTCTAGTCTATCACTCGGGATGCCGTGGAGTGAAGGGAACCGTTTGCTGCCGGTTTTCAAGGGATGTTAGGCCAACCGTGGTTGCAGTTGCCGAGCGAATCGATCAAGCTGATAGGGCAAGCACAACCATTATTCTGTGAAAGCATGAGAGAGGCAACATGAATTCAGAAACACAAACGATCGCCCGAGTTTTGGACGGCAAAGCGATCGCTCGGCAAATTCAAGCGGAATTAAAAAACGAGGTTGCCGAATTTATCGCCCAAGGGGGCGGAAGACCTGTTCTGGCGGCGGTTCTGGTCGGCGACGATCCGGCCAGCCAAGTCTACGTTCGCAACAAAGAAATGGCTTGTCAACGTGTGGGAATGGAAAGTCGGCTGCATCGTTTGTCCGCTAATACGACAACGACGGAACTCTTGGACCTCGTAGAACAATTGAATCGAGACGCGGGTGTCTCAGGGATACTCGTCCAATTGCCTTTGCCCAAACAGGTCGATGATCAACGCGTCTTGGATGCCATTGATTGGCGAAAAGATGTGGATGCATTTCATCCCTTTAATGTCGGACTTTTATCTCAAGGCCGACCGCGATTTTTGCCCTGCACACCTTATGGTATTGTGCAGATTCTGTATCGATCACAAATCATCACAGCGGGCAAACGAGTTTGTGTGATTGGGCGGAGCGATATTGTAGGGAAGCCGATTGCATCGATGCTCATTCAACGTGCCAGTCCGGTGGGGCCCGATTGGGCTAATGCGACGGTGACGCTCTGTCATAGCCGCACTCCTGATTTGGCCGAGGTGACAAGAGAAGCGGATATTTTGATCGCGGCGATCGGCCAGCCGGAATTTGTGACCGCGCAGATGGTGAAGCCTGGCGCTACTGTAATTGATGTGGGGATCAACCGTGTGGGGGATCAACTCGTGGGAGATGTTAACTACGGAGAGGTGCGGCGTATTGCCAGCGCGATCACTCCGGTTCCCGGCGGCGTCGGGCCATTGACTGTGACGATGTTGATCAGCAATACATTGATCGCGGCCAAGCTGCAAAGGTTAAGTTGATTTTAAGTGCAAATGGTGTTTGGGAGCAGTCCAAAGGCGGCGTCAAGCGGAGCCTGTTGTTTCCCTCTTTATTAGAAGTAGGCTTTCATGCACGCGAGCAGACCTGTGGCTTCTTCTGTTAAAACCAAGGCCTCTCTGACGAGACCTGGGAGGGGCAAAGCTACGCTCCCTGGGATCGGGACGCGGCGTTGCAAGGGCATGGTCGACGAAATGATCGCCGGCCACGGGTGTCGGCAGTCACGATCAGTGTGGCGTGGCGTGAGTGGCTGGTTGGCGCTGTGTCTGTTGATGTTGGTTCCCGGATGTGGCGGATGTTTGAAGGAGAGTGAATCCAAGGACGACGCGGGGGACGCAACAAAAACGCAACAGGCCAAACAAGACTTTCAAACGATGCCGGCCGTTTTGTATCCGGGCGTATTTCAAGACGAAGCGAAAAACAACCGTACCAAACCAGGACATTGGGTTACCGGAGCGTTTCGAGGGGTGGCGAATAACTTTGATGCCACCGGGGAACTGCATGCTTGGGGTACCGATAACACCGGGCGCATTCTCCCCATCCCTCAAACCGAGTTTTATGCCGACTCCAAACGGCCTGTCTCGCTGCCTAAAGGCCAAGAAAAAGCGATCGAAACGCTGTTGTACCTCCCTAAACGTGACGACGATCTGGCTAAATCAGTCAGTGTGCTTTTCCGAATCATGGGGGGGGCGGGGTTGCCGATCATGGAGGCGGTGCAACCGGTTGTTGGTTTGCGACCGTTTCAATATCACATCGTGGCTTTAGTGGACGATCCCGAGGCCTATAAATTTTTGAGAGCTTTGGACTGCGTGCAATTACCGACCATGTCCACCGAAGTGGTCCCTGCTTTCTATCACTTGGTCTTTCCGGACGCGGGCCGCAGTTTGCCATTGGCCCCCAACGCATTGGCCTGGACCACGATCGCTTATGTGTTTTGGGATAACCTCGACCCGCAGTCACTGACACCAGAACAACAGGTGGCCATGATCGATTGGCTGCATTTTGGGGGGCAGATTATTATCAGCGGCCCCAACACTCTGGAGCGTCTGCAAAACAGTTTCTTAAGCCCGTATCTTCCGGCGACAAGTATCGGGGGGGTGAATTTGACCGACAGTGATTTGGTTGAATTGAACCGCCGTTGGTCCACGCCGATTTTGAAAAGCCCGGAACGGAAATGGGAGTTTCGCATACCCGAGTCCGCCCCGATGTTAGGGGTGAAGTTACAGTTGGCTGACGGAGCGGAGTTTGTATCCGGAACGGGTGAACTGGCCGCGGAACGAAGGGTGGGCCGCGGTCGGGTGGCAGTCACTGCGTTTTCCATGCGTGATTTGCGGTTCAAACGATGGCAATGCAACAGTTCGTTTATCCATAACGCATTGCTGCGGCGTCCCTACCGAAAATTTGAAAAGTTAGCATTTGACCAGATTATTTTTAATTGGGCTGACCATCGCAACGACACGATCTTTAGTCCCTTGATAGGTTCAACATTACGATTCCTAACACGTGATTTAGCCGGCGTACCCGAGGTAGATGGGACCACACGCGAACAGTGGTTTCCGCTCAGCGAAGCCCGCGGCGATATTGTTTTGGGAGACGCTCGATCAGAACAGTCCGTGGCACCTGAGGTTCGTGAACTTCAAGACGACCCGGATTTCGACACCATTCACTATGGTGGATTTGGTTTCGATAGACAGGGCGGCATGGGCACTTGGAACGATCAACATGGGATACCTGTTGCCGCTCGGGAGAGTATCAGTCGCATCGCTGGGATCAATCCGCCGAAATCCGATTTTGTATTAAAGATGCTGGGGATTTATTTGTTAGTACTTGTTCCGTTGAATTGGTTGGTATTTCGTTTGATGGGTCGCGTTGAGTGGGCCTGGATTATGATGCCCGTGCTTTCGATCGTGGGGGCGGTTGCGGTGGTAAAGATGGCTTCCCTGGACATTGGCTTTGCACGCAGCCGATCCCAAATTGGAGTCCTAGAATTGCAAGGAGGTTTTTCTCGCGGGCATTTAACGGAGTATTCGGCGCTGTATACATCGTTGTCGACCCCGTATGCCGTGGAAATGGAAAACCCGACGGGGCTGGCGCTTCCATTCGGCAATCCACGGAGCAAAACCACGACAGGTGCGACGCGTGCTGTTTACATCGAGCGTGGCAATGGGAATTGGCTCAAGGATTTCTTGGTGCGTTCCAACTCGACGGGGATGCTGCACCAAGAGTGTTTGCAGGATATCGAGGGGCCCATTTCGCTATCCTCGGACGAAACAGGAGATCAACTGGACAATGGTTCCCGTTTGAATTTGCAAAACGTCGGGGTGGTCAAGCGAGTTTCAGCCGAAAATTACCAACTGGCTTGGGTGGGATCACTGGATGCCGGTGACACGGTTATGCTGGAATGGAATGACTTCACACTTCAAGAGGCTTTTTCTGCTCAGTTTTTGGAAACCCGGCTGATTGGCAATCGAAATTTAGCCAAGTTCATTTGGGCGGAAAATAATTACGGCGTGAACGAGGCCGTTTTGGCCGACCGAATTCTAGAAATGCCTCAGTTGGCCCAATGGCGAGAGGGGTTGAAGGCGTATTTTTTAGTCAACCCTCTGACCGTTTCGAGGGACCAACGGAGTTTTGTCGATCTCAAAATGCTCGGTGATGGGTTGGAGCAGATGAGTCGGAGCGAACTCAATGGGATGGGGTTGCAAGAACTGAACAACTTGATCAGCGAGCAAATGGTGTTAGGCGTGGGTGAAATTCGAATGCTAGGGCAAACGGATCAAGAAGTTTCGGCGGTGAGGCTGAAGCCCGCGGCAACACAGAACAAAACAGCAACCTTGGTCTTGGTTCATTTGAAGTTGTCCGATTTCCCACCGGCAGTGCCAGATGAAAACACCATTTACGATTTTATTGGACGGTCCGACCTTTTTCGCAGTTTTGAGGACTCCTTGGATAGTGATTTGGAAGACGAATTGGGGACGGAGGACCAAGAGGGTGAGATGGAAGGTGATGGTGGTCAAGACGGGAATCGGGAGCCGGATTAGCAATACCGAACATGGATCGGCGTTCATAGTTGGGCTGAGGCAGGGAATTAAGAGGAAGTGAGCAGAGCGAATATGGTGGAAATCGAGCACTTTGGCAAAGACTACGGTGATTTCACAGCAGTGAAAGATTTGAGTCTGCACATCGGTGCGGGGGAAATGTTTGGATTTATCGGGCCCAATGGAGCTGGCAAGAGTACGACGATTCGTTTTTTAGCGACCTTGCTGCGATCGACTCGGGGTGATGCACGTGTGAATGGATTCAGTGTCACGACGGATCCGATGAACGTGCGCCGGAGCATTGGATACATGCCCGATGACTTTGGGGTTTATGACGGGATGAAAGTCTGGGAGTTTTTAGACTTTTTTGCAGTCGCGTATCAGTTGTCGCGAACGCAGCGAAAACAGATCATTCCCGACGTTCTGGAACTTCTCGATTTAACTCACAAGCGAAACGACTATGTCAACGGCTTGTCCCGGGGAATGAAGCAGCGTTTGTGTTTAGCCAAGACTTTGGTGCATGATCCGCCAGTATTGATTTTGGACGAGCCGGCAAGTGGTTTAGATCCCCGAGCCAGAGTCGAGGTCAAGGCCTTGTTGAAAGAGTTGCGCCGGATGGGCAAAACCATTTTGATATCAAGCCACATTTTGACAGAGCTTGCGGACTGTTGCACTTCGATTGGAATTATTGAACAAGGCAATCTGTTGATGCATGGTCCCATCGATGACGTGTATCGACAAATACGGAGTAATCAAGTGGTGATTGCCCGTATGGGTTTGAATTTCGACGTAGGCCTCTCGATCATTCGTAGCAACCCTGATGTTAGTGATATTCAAGTTGACGGAGATCGCGTGACCATCGAGTTCAACACGCCCGATCACGACGCTGCGTTGCTGTTGGCCAAATTAATTAACCAGGGTGTCGAAGTGCGCAGCTTCGCCGAGAAGGAACCTACCTTGGAAGACGTATTTATGTTGGTCACCAAAGGTTTGGTCAGTTGATGTCCCTAAGGGTCGTCGTCGTGGAAGTGTGGCAGTTCGTTCGAATTCAGAGGGCCGATCGTTAATGGGCCCGGAGGGTACAGGGCCTGAACTCCGACTGGGCCGGCGTCTAAAAGTTAAAATAATGCTCGATGAAGTAATAGGCAGCGGCCCCGGAAAAGAAGCCGATCAAGGCCAGTGGGGTGATGTTGCGTAGGTACCACATGAAATCGATCTTTTCCAACCCCATGGCTGCCACGCCGGCAGCCGACCCGATGATCAAGCAGCTTCCTCCTGTCCCCGCCGTATAGGCCAAAAATTGCCAGAAGCCGTGATCTTTCTCGAAGTCATACATTTCGATACCTGCGGCAACCAGGGGAACGTTATCCACGACACTGGAAAGAAGTCCAATGATCAGGGCAATCATGTCGAGGTTGCCGACATATTTATCGAGACCTTTGGCCAATTCATTGAGGATGCCCGTACTGGCCAAAGCTCCGACAGCCAAGAGGATACCCAAGAAAAACAGAATGCTGGATGTGTCGATACGTCGCAAAATTTCGACCACATGGGTTGAGCTTTTGGCAACACTGTCTAGGTCGCGGCGAATGATTTCAGCCACAATCCACAAAACACTTAGGCTCAGCAGCATCCCCATAAACGGTGGCAGATGCGTGACGAGTTTAAACACGGGTACGGCCAAAAGTCCGAGCACTCCGATGAGAAATAAAAGATTTTTCCAAATAGGGGCAATGGAAACGCGATGCTCGGTCAGCTCGTCCTCAGGTCGGTCGATATTGCCTCGTAGGTAAGTCGAAACGATGATAAGGGGCACCACGAAGCAAATCAGGCTGGGTACGAACAACCGGACAGCCACTTCCACCACGGAGACTTTATCCTTGATCCACAACATGGTTGTGGTCACGTCACCGATCACCGTCCAGGCTCCACCCGCATTCGCGGCACAGACAATCATACCGGCAAAAAAGAGCCGTGTTTTCTGATCTTTGACCAGTTTTTTAACCAGCGACACCATGACAATGGTGGTGGTTAAATTGTCCAGGACGGCGGACATGAAAAACGTTAGAAAAGAAATGACCCACAGCAATTGCAGTTTGTTGTTAGAGCGAATGCGGTCGGTAATGATCGAAAAACCCTCAAAAGCATCGACCATTTCGACGATGGTCATCGCGCCCAAGAGGAAAAACAAGATGCCCGCTATTTCGGCCAATGTGTGCGAAAGTTGGCCTTCGATCGCATAGTCGCGAGCCAGTTCATTCTCATCGACTTCTATTCCCGCCGCGATTTTTGTAGCCTTCTCTCTTTCGAACCATTCGGGATCTGACTGAGCCATGCCAAACTCAGTGGCATTCATGACATACAACGTCCAACAAACGACACCCGCGAAGAGCGCGGGTGCCGCTTTGTTAATATGCAAATTATGCTCGAAAGCAATGGCGAGATAGGCGAGAACAAAAATAATGCAAATTAGAAAAACGATCATGAGCTTGTTTAGCCTGCAAGTGGCGTGAGACTGGGATGCGTCACATACAATGATTGATGATATCGGTCGCGAAGAAATCTCGTAAGGCGACTCAATCCAGACTAACCTAAGCCAACTAAAAATAAGGGTGCGTCTATTCGACACAGTCGAGGCTTGCAGGGGGCCAGGGGGGGGATATCGGGACGGTCTAACCGCATCGAATAGGCAATAGAAAACCCCGCGATTATTGATCGTTCATCGCGGGGTCATTGAGTCAGGAAGGGGTGCGCCGTTGGGTTCGTCTTAGGGCGCCATTTTCTTGAGTTTCCGCTGGAGTGTTCGCCGAGGAATATCCAGTCGACGAGCGGCCTCCGAGATGTTTCCGCCACAGTCGGCGAGAACCCGGTGAATGTGCTCCCACTGAGCTTCGGCTAGGGACGGGGGGTGCTTCTCAAGTTCGTCGACTTCCGGCACGACCTTTTCCGTTCCGATGGAAACGCCTAGAGCCGCCAAGACTTGGTCGGCATCGGCTGGTTTTGTTACGTAATTGATGGCTCCCAATTTCACGGCTTCGACGGCATTGGCGATGCTGCCGTACCCCGTAAGGATCACCGCACGTGTGCCGGGCGATACTTTGCGAAACTCGGTCAGCATTTGCAAACCGTGGTTGTCCGGCATTTTCAAATCGAGAACTGCCAA
Organism: Pirellulaceae bacterium; assembly: GCA_041742275.1. Lineage (GTDB taxonomy): Bacteria > Planctomycetota > Planctomycetia > Pirellulales > Pirellulaceae > BJ22. The sequence goes on from JBGSIY010000247.1 coordinate 15,090, forward strand.
ATCGGGTTGTTCTCTGGCGGCCAGTTCCAGGGCCTCTTTTTGATTGGCCGCGCAAATAACCGAGAGACCCCGTTTGGTAAACGCTTTCTCTAAACGAGTTCTCAGGATGTCGTCGTCATCCACGACTAAAATGGTTTGTTCGTTCATAACTTAAGTATACCCTATGGCGATTGTTATTCCGAGTCTGCTGGAATGGTTC
>JBGSIY010000248.1:0-7150 GCA_041742275.1 Pirellulaceae bacterium
CAATTCCGGTTCGTCCCGCGACCACGCCATTGGGACCCACGGCAACTCCTCCGCGATAGGACGCCATTCCATTCGGTCCAGCGGCAAATCCACCTCGCGACATGGCCGCACCGGAACCCATTGGACCCGTTGTGGCCGAAATACCACCCGACCGTCCGGCTACATTTCCGCCAGGTCCGACTGCACCGCCGGCTCGTCCAACTTTGGCAAACTCCTGACCACTAGCGGTGGTGACTTTGATCCCACCAACACCGCGGCCGTAGTTCACGCCGCCCGCAGTTGTTCCCCCGACACCTCGACCACCGTATTCGATGGTCGCGCCACCCTGAGTGGTATGACTGCCACTGCGCTGCCCAGTCTGATAGCTTCCGCCGCGCGACGTAAATCCTGACGACCCCGGCAACGAGTTGTTGACATGCGGTGGAGCATGGGTCACGGCCGCCGCACGACCAGCGGTGCTGAATCCGCCACCGACACCGCGGGCACCGCCTCCCCGCCCCCGTTGGGCGAGTGCGTCATTGGTTGCGGCGAAATGAATTATTAATGCTAAAGCGAATATGAAGGATAATCGTTTCATGGTATTCAATATTCCAAAATATGAGTTGTGTTGATGTAGGGAGTTGGCTGGCTAATGCCCATTGAAGCTATTTGACCCGTGTGACTTTTGCCGGCGGCAGATTGCCAAACTGTTCGCCATTCAACGTTAGATCCAATGGCTGCCAGGTGAATGTGTCGCCGTCGATTCGCACCAGAACGTTGGTAACCTGGAGTTCATCGTTGGTCGAAAGCAGTGTTGCAGACTCGAAGACCCATTCCTTGCCGTCCTGAATCGCCACACCTTCACCGAAGCCCCCTTCGGCTTCAAAAATCCAGGTCCGCAACCTGCCTGTTCCCGGATCGAGACCAATCATCTGCATCCCGGTATAGGACTTGTCTTTTTCACGAACCGTAAAATGGGCTCGGATATAGGACTTATTGCCAAACCATTCATACGTAGTTTGCACTTCCGCATTGCCCTGTTTCGAAGACCAAGTACCGATCATCCATTCCAGATCCAGCAGCGCTGCTTGTTCGTGCGGCCACTGGTGAATCATCGAGATCAGCCAGTTGCTATCTTCACGAGCAAGTCGGATTTCGAAGCGGTCGATCATCGAGTTGCTATCGGCAGGAGTTACCCGAACGACCCCATCACAGATCGCGGTGTCACGCGAAGGAAAACGTATATTAAGCGAAATGTTCTCGATTTTGACACGCGAATGCTCGGCGAAATGTGCTGCGAATGCGTCTTGGATGTCTTTCCGCCCCCGCACAATCATGCCATCGTCGTTGACCAACTCTGCCCCCGACGTCAGGTAGCGTCCGGCAGCTGCGGCGTCGCCCGCTTCGAACGCGCGAGAAAAATCCTGGATGGATTTCTGCACAGCTGCTTCATCCGCAGGCCGCTTGGCAACAGTTTCAGTTGCCGGCACTTGCGCTGGCGCATCAGTGGTCCAGAGGACGGCGAGCCACGCAAAGAGAAGGACCTTCAATATTCTATGGTTCATTAAAAAATTCCTTAAATACAATGAGTTGATTGGGAAGTTTATATACTAGTGCTACAAACGATAAGTCACATTCCAACAGAGCACGTGTTCACCCATTTTAACTCCGCTTTAATTCCCCTGTATCTCCTTTGTTCAACTTGACTTGAAACAGAGTTTTTGCAGTAGAGTTATTTTAACGGGTTCCAGTCGGCTACATTTAATGTCAACTCCGTAATTTAGCAAGCCGCGGTAAGTAATGGCTTTGGTGAAACTAAAATTCCAATTTGTCGCACTAGTTTGTAGCGTTAAAACAATGCCCAACATCTCGGTCGCGATGGCGTTGGCTAAACACCAACGCCTTAAAAATCCGCAAAACGTACGATTTTAACAGACGCGACCCCGGCCTTGCAACGCAGGCAGAACAAAGCCGGGAATTAACCTTTTTTAAGACATCGAATGTCATGGTTCGACTGTTTGAAAATGTCTTTAATTGCCAGGACAAAACTCATCTAACGACTGTTTGAAGTGGTCGCGAGAAGTTCTACCCCAGAGCGTCAACTTAAAATCCGAGACCGACCTAATTTAGGGACGATTATAGACGATCCAAACCTGGATTGTGTTAACAAATTGTGAAACCAATGAAAAAACTTCAGGGGCAGGCAGAAATACTCAATCGGACTTCGTGCGAAAGAGTCTGTCGAATATGACCGCGGACGACGAATCGCAATCGTGATGCCCTAGGGGGTATTTGCACGCGGTGAATTGATTCGCGAAAGAGGCGCTAACCGGCGGGAAATGAGGCGTTAGCGGGCTGAATGCTTTTCGAACACCTGCGGCAAGATTAACGTAAATTCCAAGCCGACAAGAACTTGAAACAAACGGTGTTGCCAATTCTCTAAGCCCTAAGGGGCTGCTTTTTCACGACAGGGAGATCAAATAAGAAGCCCGTTCCCACGTCTTTAACAACTTCGGCATGACTCGACGCCATGAGAGGTCGGCTCGGTTGCTCGATTGCCAGCTAGGGTAGGCCTCGTCTATGTCGACTGCAGGTCAACCGTGGAAACGCATTACACTTCTAAGTGCAACAAGAGTATCCGCATGACCTCCTGGGTTGTTTCCAATTCATCCAAGATCTTGATATGGCTTGCGGCGACATGGTGTTCGCTGACGGATTCAGGATGGCTGGCACTTTCCACCGAAACGACACCGTCGCCCTGCCTCAGCGTCAAGGCCGTGGCGCCGGTGCCCAGGATGGTGTGCTGGGAAACGTGGGAGGCCACGGGCAATCCATAGATCGCTTGCAATGTGGGATCGCCTGGCTCCAATAAATCAATGCTGGTGGGGATTCGCAAACGAAAGGGATAGGTGAATGCGTCCGGATTGTTACGCACAAGAGCATCATGCCTGCGCTGCAGGGATTCATCTGTGCGCACCAAAGCCGAAGAGACTCGCCCAATCCCGCGCGCCGCGAGTGAAGAACCCTTGTGGGGGGTAGCAATATAAACAACACGCTGCACAACGGGCTGTGGAAAAAAATAAAGTCGCTCGGCAAGTTCCTGTTTCATTTCTGCCATCGCCTTCAGCGATTCCAGAGGAACATGCGAGACTGCACTCCAAATGGTATCCCCACTCTCTGTGACTTGCAATTTGGAGACTAAACCACCCATGCTATGTCCTACCAGTACGATGCGCCGAAGCGCAGGATCCTCGGTGTGAGGATCAAATAGAGCCAGCGCTTCACACATTTGCTGGCGCAGTCGTAACGCCGAAGTGACAAACGGCCTGCCGGTAGCATAGTTAAACCCCCACACCTGATAGTACTGATTGAACCAGGGCTGGGCTTGTAAGTGATTGACCATCTCTGACCAGGCTGTCGGATCCGAGTTTAGGCCGTGCACAAAGATCACGGGAATTTTACCCGGTTGATAGGGCTCCAGCAGCCGGAGCCCATCCTCTTCGACGCGGGAGGGAGTCAGGAGTCCTGCTAGGGGGTCGTTAGGCTGCTCTGCCAATTGATATTCGAATGCAGCGGAGAGATCACGAGCCATGGGGGCGATTTGTCGACCAACCCAGACGGAGTCGACTCTCACAGGGTTGGCTAGTTCCAAAACAAAATCTGACGCTGCGCATCCAGTCTCACCAACGACGGTTGGATCACGTGGACACAGTAAATAAGTCACCGAAACCGGTGTTCGGGCCGGGAAAAATTTTTCGTATGACCCGTCTTTAGCAGATTTTTGTCGATTACGGATGAGCACCACCGGAACTCCTAACCCGCTGGAAACGTAATGGCACTTGAGTTTGGGCCATAACGAAGGAGTGGCAAACTGAAACTTACGAAATTGCTCGACAGGCCAAACTCCACCGCGATTAACCAAAGGCACATCCATGGGTCCGTCGGGTTGATTAACGCGCAAGCCTCGGTAGCCATCGAGGCGACCAAAACGAGCCGCAGATTCAAGCAAACCACGCAAGCTCTCCTGGTAGTTCACCCAAGTCGGACTTGTTGAGGTAATCGGTCCTAACTGCTCCGTCATTGCCTGCCAACTGAGGACCGTCGCTTGAAAGTAGGAATCCACGCAGTTGGTGTCTCCGTCGGTATGTTGTGATTCAGCGAGGCTCAAAAATTGTTTGGCCCGGTTTACGGTCGGGCCAAGTTGCGGCCCAGTAGACAATCGCATATCGCCCGAATCCGGATTCACTTGGCTGGTCGACGTGAAAAGGAAATCAAATGGGACGGAATCGCTCGGGCCGGACAGATGTGTTTCCGAATGACTTGCCGGGGCGCAAAGACGAGATGTTGTTTGACATGCACCGCAAAAGATCAGAACGAGGCCCCCGCATACAACGGCACACACTCGGCCAGACCCCATGTTCATGGTAGTGAAGTGATGCATTCAGAGGAATTCCTTTGAGCCGCCAACCAGCCGCAACGGCCGACAAGCTTTCATTTGTCGCACCCGTTGAAGCTCGCTCAGCCGTACGTTGGTCCTCGTTTTTGCGAAGTTCTTCAGCAGAACGGGGCGAACCCCCGACGGTTCCTGGGCTCTTCTTCTGAAACCAATTTCTGGAGGATTGAATAAAAGTTCTTTACCTAGGCTTTAGATTCGACCTTTGCCATCACTCTTCAGTAAAATTTTCTTTGGCTGTTCGATTGAGACAAATTTGGTGATTGTAGTAACTTTGGCCCGATCTCGGACGGTTTCCAGACGCAGCGATAAAGGTGAAGAAAAGGTGTCGGACACGAATGGCGCTGCCGATGTTTGTATTGGCTTTTTGAGCGTGCAATTTGTCTATTGATACGAGCGAAGAATTTTGAAAATCTGCTCGAGCCCTGCGAACAATTTGAGGTTGTCGCCCTCAATGGCGAAAATAGTTAATGCCCTCCTTGATTCACTCTCCAGTGAAAAGCCAAGGAGGGTTTTTTCATGGCCGCATCTATATCAAATTCTCGCATTCTAGGCAGCCGCAATTTTGATTTGCTCCAAGACCGCATGCTGCAAGCAGCCGAACTCCCGTTGGCTGAAGTTCTCGACGGCAACCCATGGCCGGAAATTTTCGATGCTCATGAGATCGTCTTTGGCAACGACGAGGAAGCGATCTACACGCCAGCGGTTACGCTGTGGGCGTTGATCTCTCAGGTGTTCTTCAACGACGAGTTGCGCAGTTGCAAAACGGTCGTGGGACGAGTGGCCAGTCGTCGGGCAACGCTGGGTAAACATATTTGCAGCACGCGCCGGAGCCTACTGTCGCGCTCGAGCCAAGATCTCGTGGCAAGCCGTTCGCGATGTCTGCTGCAAAATCGCTCGAACCTCCGAAGCGATTTTACGATACAGAGAACTTCGATCCTGAACTCATGCACCACGATGTTGTTGCGGATGCGGCGTCGGTTTCAACATTCGGTCGCATCTTCCTGGTGGATGGCTTCACCGTCACGGCAGCTGACACGCTGAAGAACCAGGAAGTGTTACCACAAAATCCGGCGCAAAAGTAAGGACTTGAGATTCCCAGCATCCGCGGCGTCGGTTTGATCTCGATGCTCATAAGGTCGCTGGTTAGTCGAGCTTGACTCCGATCGATCCAATGCTCGTTGGGAATGAACATTGTTCGAGCAAAGACCCCGGTGATGGTGCAGACCGATATTTGGTTCTGCTTGTTGGCCTGCAACTTGATTCGACTAAAGATATTGCAGGGTTGTTCGGCAAGCGGTCGGATGCCGCGCACGTTAAGATTCAACACGACACCGCAATTGCTAGGCAACAACTGGCTGCTGGCAAGCGTGATGTTGACTGCCTTATTGGTCGAACTGGGGCAGAAAACTAGCTCCAGCGAATTTGTTGACCGCTGACCCGATCGAATAGAACCCAGAGCCAATAAACGCAGGCCCAAACGGCTGGTCATATTGGCCAAGCCACGCGCCCTAGCGGGGTTGGAACTAATGATGGTCGCCTGACGTAAATCCCTCCCTACTAACCGGCAGTGCCCTTCGTGCCGGACACCTTTTTGCAAACCAGGAAACTTATTAAGGATGGCTCGTTGGTTCCGGGCAGTGTTTTGGTTGAATGATTGGCCCATGTCGATGGTAGCCACTGTGATCGTTAGGTGCCCAGTAACTCTAGTGGGTCGGCGACGATGAAAGGGAACCATCATTACGCACCGGAATCGGGGCTACTAACCCATACGGTTCAGCGTTGGTCAAAAGGTGTTACTGACCCGGACCAATGCCGCAATCAACCACAGCGACAACAAAAAATGCTTTCCGCTGACCAATTGGACCAACCTCAATAGCTTGGGCCATGTCTACGGTTATAATGGGAAGTTGAATCAGATCGTTTATCGATCCGGAAATCAACGTAGGCAAAAATAAACAGAGACCGGGCCAGTTATTGCTGGCAGTCATCCTGCTGGGCAATACCTGACGGCAGCAAAGAAGGCCACAGAAGGATGGGTTCCGGCCTAACAAATTCTTCTTGTCGGTGCTGGGCTGCGGCAAATCGAAAGCCACGCCAAGCCTTCGAACAGTTGGCAATGGGAGACTCTAACGAAGGTCATTGAGAACAAGTGGGAGATCAAGATCCCAGAGATAACATTTTGAATGTCAAGAATTAATAGATTCATGATTAATGAGAAAGAGAAAGGTCAGCGGCGAGTCGTCATCCGCAGCTTGGTCGTCTGGATTGTCCTGATTGCCGCGGAAATCGCTCACGGAATTCTTCGGGCAATCCTTTTAGTTCCTCGCGTTGGCGAGTTCCGTTCCAATCAGATTGGCATCTTCTCCGGCTCCGCCATCATACTCGCAATCGCCTACTTCACGATCCAATGGATAGGTGCCAAGCGGACGTCTGAATTATTGCTGGTTGGGTTCATTTGGCTGATTTTGACTTTGGCGTTCGAGATCTTATTTGGTCGTTTTGTCGTGGGGCTATCTTGGGACCAGATCCTGGAAGGATACAATATTTCCCATGGCGGATTGATGCCTGTAGGCTTACTGCTTCTGTTCTTCAGCCCAATGATTGCTATTAAGTTAAGGAATTGTCCCGAAATATCTTCCCGATTTCAGGTTGAAGCGGGGATTGCGGTGTAGTTCCATTTTGGCAGGTACCCATCGAACTGGATAGTCATTGTTT
>JBGSIY010000249.1:0-4939 GCA_041742275.1 Pirellulaceae bacterium
CCCGGATGAATTCGTTAATTGAATCTATTTGCCTAACAGGGTTGCACGGCCGAATTGGTGCAGACGTTTATCGTTCACTTTCCTTCCTGCGAAAATCTGAGACTTGGGATCGGAAACAACTGGATCATCTGCAATCTCAAAAATTTGCCGCCCTGTATCAAAACGCTCAGAATCACACCAAATTTTATGGTTCGGCAACCTACAAGAATTTCCGGTTTCATCAATCAGACGATCTTCGCGAATTCATCGGACAACTTCCGATCTTGAAGAAGGAAAATGTCCGTGCGGCAGGTCCCGACCTCAAACGGCATGATATTACGAAAGTATTTGCAAGTCGTACGGGAGGGACGACGGGAACTCCCTTGGAAATTTCTAAATGCTCTGCAGGAGTGGCGTGGGCGTTAGGTGCCTTGTGGCGCGGGCGCGCTGTTGCGGGCGTTCATCCCACCACTTCTGGGATTTTAATCAAGGGATTTGGTGCCCCACGCTGGAGGGGCTGGGCAAAAATGCGGCTCTTGCGAAAACATCTTGTGCAGGCTTTTGGAGCAGACACAAATCGAAAAAACGACCTTTCGTTACTCCTGTCACGCGGTAATGTCAAATTCGTAGAAGGCTATGTATCCGATTTAGTAGGACATGCTTCTGCGTTTCAGGGATCGTGTGTGGGTCTCAATGCCGTTTTCACAACGGGTGAAATGCTCTATCCCCAACAGCGAGAATTGTTGAAGAAAACATTTAATGCGCCGGTTTACTCCTATTACGGCAGCAATGAAATTGGGGGAATTGCTTTTGATTGTGAGCACGGCGAACTGCATATCACGGACGAACATGTCTTAGTCGAAGTCCTGGATGAACAGGGCGATCCGGTTTGGGATCAAATGGGGCGGATCGTTGTTACCGATCTCGACAATCAGGCCATGCCGTTGATTCGTTACGAATTGGGAGATTTGGGGGCAATTACCCATACCCCTTGCAAGTGTGGCCGAAGTCACACCAGGTTGTCTAGTCTGAGTGGGCGTCTGCAAGAGTATTTGGAGAACACAGATGGGCAACGACTACCGATAGCCTTTTTTGAAGGACGCTTTAGAAATTTGCAATCGATCGGGCGCGTGCAACTATTACAAACAAGTCTTTTTGAAATCATTGTTTTATATGATGGCCAGGGTGAGGACGCGGAAGCGGAGGCGAAATGGCTGAGGTGCGAGATTGAGGCCGGGCTAGGTGGCCGCGTGCAGGCGACATTAAAAAATACGAACGAGGTGGTCACACCGGAGCGCGGTAAAGTTCCCTTAATCCGGCGATTACTTTCATGAGCAACTTGAACACTCGCCCGATTATTGCTGACGATTTCGAAAAATACGACCGATTCATCCACGAAAACGGGTCGCTGTTTGCAAGTCGCCAATGGTTGGCTTTATTGGATGGCCAGACAACGATTTTAGGGTTATTTGATGGTGGCAATCAACTTATCGCAACCTGGGCTGTGAACGTCTCTCGGCGTTGGGGTCTCCGCATGGTTTTGCGCCCGCCATTAACGCCAGCCGGCGGCCCCTATTTCGCGAAAGATGTCAAGCAAACCAAAAATGCCATCGAAACCCAGCGGACTTTTATGGAAGGTGTTTGCTCCCATATCGCGAGGGTCAAGCCGGCAATTTGTTATCTGCCTGTTGCGCCAGGTGTGAATGATTGCTTGGCCTTTCGTTGGCAAGGTTACAAAGTAATTCCGGCGTATACTTATCAAATCAATTTGTCTCAGACTTCCGAAAAAATAATACAAGGCTTTTCGTCCACTCGCCGCCGCAATATTCGCGCAACGATACGTGATCAGATCGAAATTCGGCAAGTCGATTCATTTGAGGCCGTCGAGTCATTAACGCAAAACACGTTTGATCGTCAATCGAAACAAATGCCCCTCCACATGGTGAAGCGGATCTTGTATGAATTTGCAACGCCTCACAATAGCTTTGCCTACGTTGCCTACCAGGGAGATGCGGCCATTGCCTGTGTATTTTGCGTATATGATCGAACAACCGCATACTATTTGATTGGCGGTTATGATGCTTCGAATGCTCATCATGGGGCTGGGGCGGCGTCCATGGAACAGGCAATCTTAAAGGCAAAAGATCTGGGGCTGAAAATTTTTGATTTTGAAGGGTCGGTAATTCCTGCCATTGAAAAATACTTTCGTGGATTTGGTGGCGTACTCACTCCCTACTTAACAGTTAATCGAGCTTGGTTGCCGATTGAAATTGCCTTGAAATTTCGCAAGCGAGAATTGTTTTGAGCGAAAAAACAACCCAGGCAACGATCTGCCAATTGACCACAGGTCATGCTTTAAACGATGAGCGGATACTCCACCGAATGGCCTGGACCGCGAAGCGCGCCGGATATCAGAGTTGTGTGGCTGGTCCAGCTGAAACTGATAGCGAGTATCAAGGAATTCGCTTAATTAAGGTTTACAAACCAAGTTCGAACCGGTGGCTCGGCAGCCGTATATTCGCCTGGATTCGGTTAACCTTTTGGGCACTACGATCAGATATTCGCCTCTTTCAGATTCATGATCCGGATCTTATTCCCGGTGGACTCGTTTTACGGATGTTTGGTCGTAAGGTCATCTATGATGTTCATGATGATTATCAGGGAAGTCTCGAGGGCCGTCTAAAATCAAAACCAGTTCTCCGCCCTTGGTTCCCAAAATTGTGGTGGTGGTTTGAAAAGGCGGCCGCAAGGTGCTTTAGCGGCGTGATCGTAGCTGACTCGCATTTGGCTAAAAAGTTCTCGACTTGTAATCCTGTCATTCTTGGGAACTACCCTCGACTTGATTTTACAAGTCCTGCAAATCTGGTGAATTCCCCGACCTTTAACTTGCTGTATGTCGGGGGCGTAACTCGTGATCGTGGAATTGGGATCGTTTTAGATGCATTGAGAAAACTGAACTTTCCCGAATTCAGGTTGCACATCGTTGGAAATTGTCGCGATGAGTTGTTGAAGCAAGAGTTAACGGCAGAACATCGAGTTGTAATGCATGGGCAAGTCGAATGGACCCAATTGCGTGAACACTATCAAAACGCCCATCTGGGATTGGCGATTTACCAACCGCTACCGGGATTTGTTACTGTCGATCATTCGGTAAAAATAATTGAATACATGGCCGCCGGTATACCAATTATCACTTCGGATTTTCCGGGACTTCGGCGCTTTGTTCAGGACAACGGATTTGGGATCGTAGTTGATCCTCAGAATGCTGAACAGCTTGCCAAAGAAATTGACAACATCTACCAAAACCCAGAACTTGCAAAGCGTTTAGGGGATCGTGGAAGAAAACTATTCGAAACTGAATATTTTTGGGAAAAGCATGAAGCAAAACTGGCTGCGTTGTATGACAAGATTGCCCCTCCCAAAGTTCAAGACGACCACAAATGATTAAGCACCTTTTGGTTGTTGCTGGGAATTTTCCTTCGCCAGGATCACCTTCTAGCGGAACGTTTGTGCAAGAGTTTGTTCGTGGTGTGGCTAGACAGGGCGTCAAATGCACAGTGATTGCACCAGTCGCGTTACACAAGGGACGCAATCAATCCGCATATCCAATCGAGGCGTTTGATGATTCAGCGGGTTCTGGTCAACGAATTTGCATCCTACGACCACGGTTTATTTCTCTATCAGCATGGAATAAATTGAAATTACTTGGGAAGTTTAACCCCACCCGCTTTACGTACCTGCAGTTTGAATCATCCGTGTTGAAGACAATTCAAAAGCGCCAATTGAATCCGGATGCTATCTATGGACATTTTCTGTATTTCAGTGGCGCAACGGCAGTGAGGCTGGGAAAACGGTTAGGCATTCCCGCGTTTCCGTGCGTTGGTGAAGGTGAACTCTGGACGATTGATTGGTTTGGTAAACGCGTGGCCCAAACAGATCTTGCGAATGCGACCGGCTTCATGACGGTTAACTCTGGTTTGGCGGGGCTCATGCGAAATGATTTGGGGTTTGATAAAAATCCCATCGGCGTCTTTCCCAACGGCGCTGACCTTCAAAAGTTTTATCCCCGAGACAAGTGGGAATCGCGAGAGGCACTTGGCCTCCCCCACGATCAATTTTTGGTCGCTTCTATCGGGAATTTCCTATTTAAGAAAGGGGTTGTCCGCGTTGGCGAGGCGATCGATGGCCTCCCGGGCGTTTCCGGTATCTTCGCTGGTTCGGGGCCATTACCGCCGCAAGCAAAAAACATCGCCCTGTGCCGCCGAGTTCAACATTCAGATATTCCGATATTGCTATCGGCGTGTGACGTGTTTGTGTTGCCAACTATGGTGGAGGGTTCCTGCAATGCACTTGTCGAGGCAATGGCTTGTGGCCTGCCTATTATAAGCTCGGACTCTGCATTCAATGACGACCTGTTAGACGAAAAAATGTCGATCCGTGTTGATCCATTGGACGTTGTTGCAATACGCAAGGCCATCATTGAGTTGCGAGACAATTCTGAATTGCGGAACAAGATGTCTTTAAATTCAATCGAAAAGGCAAAGCAGTTTGACGTAAACGATCGTGTGATCCGAATGCTGGAATTCATGTCCTCGTCTGCTCAATAGCTCCGAAGGAGAATCTTAATTCAATGCACTTTGATTGTTCCGTATGGTTGCATTAGCTATTGTCGAATGAGTTTAGGTTGACTCCGTTTGCTATTTATATCAGTCAAAATTCCAAATTATAGCGACGAAATACATGCCTAGCCTTGTTTTCTTGTACTGTAAGTTATTTCAATTCCAAGCATCAACATTGTTTATTAATCGCACTTTGTTTTGTTAAACAAACTTTTTAAAAGGGAGATTTGTAGATTCTACAAATTTCCAAAGAATCAAAGTCGTGCCCGAGCAGTTGTGGTACCGTCTGGATTTCGTCTAGAAGTTTACGCGGATCGTTCGATGCTCCCCGATTCGGTAAA
>JBGSIY010000250.1:0-3017 GCA_041742275.1 Pirellulaceae bacterium
CGGCATCAATCGCGATGCCCCGATCTTGGAAATCGTTTTGAGCGATGGCATTTCGCAAAAAGTCATAGCCTTGTTCGGGGCCATATCCGCGAAACGTTTCGCGGTTCGCCATTTCATCCACGGCGGAATGCATGGCCGTCACGCAGACCGCAGGGAGGGGTTCTGTGACATCGCCAATTCCCATGTGAATGATTTTTGCTTGCGGATTTGCCGCCGCAAACGCTTTGACGCGTCGCGCAATCTCGGGGAATAAATAACCAGCCTGAAGTTTGAAAAAGTTTTCGTTTACTTTCAACACGCAACAAATCCTGTTTTGAAGATGACGAGTGAACTAGCGGGGATCACGAACCACCATGATCACGACTCATGATGATAACATTAGCAACGTGACTGTCAAAGCGAACCCATTATGGATCGCATGTACAAAAATCGGAGCAACCAATGAACCACGCCATTGACGAATGAGAGATAAAGCAATGGCTAGACTTACCAAAACGGGAATTCCGACGAGGCCTTGAGGATGAATCACTGCAAACACCATTCCATTGATCAGAGCCGCAAAGGCCACGCTGGCGAAACGGGGAAGGGTGGCCGAGCGATCGCGCAGATATCGATAAAAAACGCCGCGGAACATGGTTTCTTCTACCACCGGCGCACAAACACAAGCGGCGATGATCGTCAAGAAGATGGTAAATCGATCTCCACTGGCGATGAAGGTCTGAATCGGGTGAACGACTTCGGTCACCCCCGAAAGACCGTTGTCCGCGGGCGAAATCAACGCCAAAATGACCGCGATGATCACTGTTCCTAAAACTCCCAGTCCCAATAAGGGGACGCTGGCACCATAACCCAGGAAGCCTTTCCAGCACTCACGCCAACTGGAGTTTTGGCTGTACCAACCGATATCTCGTCGCACCGTAGCGAAATCGATCCCACGAATTACCGGCCAGAACAAAACGGACAGAGAGCCGAAAAAGATCACTGGCATCAGTGCGAGTGTAACGAATTGAGCCCGCACCGGATCACCCTCCGAAGATTGGACATTGTAAGTCACTCCAACGACGATCCCAACCAAAATTTGGCTTGCAAAAAAGAGTACCATCCAGAGGGCAAAGGTTTCTAAATAGATGGAGCGACTCTGAGTGTAATCGGGTGTTCCTCGCATGAGGCGCCCCCGCGAATAAAATACAATCGCGATGCCTGCCAAGACAAATCCCAAGGCAATAAAACCTAACACCGTCAGGACGACGATCGACATGCCAACCGCGGCGGTCATAGACCGATTGATCACTCGCTCCCGGTCTTGAGGATCAGCCACATTTCGCGGGGCCAAGGCCAAATCACCAAACCACCCCATTTGATCGCTCAAATACTCGCGATCGTCTGCGGGGATGACGTCAGGCTCAAATGTTTCGCCGGAGGATTGGTGCGCCTGCATCACGTTTTCCACAAGCGTCAAAAGTCGCCGCTGAGTTTTCGTGGGTTGATAATCTTTCGTCTCGATATACTTGTTCAGATCGTTGATACATTTTATTCCTTCCGCGGGAGACGTGGCATCGGCCAACAAGATCGCATGCGCTAGGCGTTGTTGAACTGATCCATTGCGAAGAACATCCAGATCCTTGATGGATGATCCCTGAGGCGCGAATTTGCGAGAGATAAAAAACAGTTTTCCTTGAACCGCGGCTTCTGCCAACGAGACCTGCTCGGGTGGAGCTTCCTCTTCACGGGCCTGGGAATCCAAATAGGCCAGCGTGTTCACGCCAATAATCACCGCAAGGATAACGAACCAAGAAAAAAATTCATTCCATGTCAACGGATTCGCCTGACGCGGCGCACCGTCTGGTGAGCGGTTCAATGCTCCTGCATTCTCGTCGCCGGTTCCAGAGGACGTTCGTTCAAATTCATACCCGCTCATTTTCTGAATCGATTCGGTCGACAACGGGGGGTGTCGTGGCGAAGAGGGGGTCCTGTTTTCCGGTTCGTTTGTCATTGATTATTGATTTAGGTTTCATCCAGTCGAACCAGGGACAATCGCCGGCGGTGCGGTATGAATTGGTTTGGGAACGGCGGATTAAAAAAAGGAAAAGAAACTCTCCATCGAGGATCATCAGCCTAGGGCATTTTCAGGCGAATCCATCGCGTTGTGTTCTATCTTACCCTATCTCATACTTGTGGCTAGGAAGCTAAAAAAACGACCACCATGGCTGTCGTTTCATAGCGACTGCCATGGACTGCTGCAAGATTCAGTTGCCCTTTGATGGTTGGCCTTCGCCAATTTTTCGAGCTGCCATTTCAAAGACGCGATCCAGCATAGCCTCGGTCAGACGCCCGGTGAACGTATTTTGCTGGCTGGGATGATAACTGCCGATGACGAGCGTAGTGCGGAGATCGACGGTGGTGGCGTGAGAAAAAGTTGGCAGGCGTCCCTCCCATTCACCCCGAGCTTTCGCTAATTGGAAAGTGGCTGTCCACGCGATTTTACCCAGGGCTACAACAACGCGAGGTGTCAATTGTTCCCAAGTTCGATCTAAAAATGGGCGACAATTTTCGATCTCGTCCCGCGTCGGCTTGTTGTCGGGTGGAGCGCAATGACAAACGGCCGTAATAGCACAATCGATCAACTGCAAACCATCCTGGGCCGATTCAAAAGTTGATTGATTCGCAAACCCAGCGCGATGCAAGGCGCGGTAGAGCCATTGTCCACTGCGGTCACCTGTGAACATGCGCCCCGTTCGATTGGCACCATGGGCTCCGGGTGCCAATCCCACAATCAGGAGCCTCGCGTTCGAGGGGCCAAAATTAGGCACCGGCCCTCCCCAATATTGTTCTGATTGATACGCGGCACGTTTGTTGATGGCCACGTTTTGGCAATGCTCGATCAATCGCGGGCACATAGGACACTGGATTATCGCTTCGTTTAAGTTCTGCCAACGTCGCACTGACATGGAGATTCCCGGTTGCGCTTTGGATTTACGTTCTAAGGTTTTACTTTAAGACCCCTTTTTGAGGGGGCT
>JBGSIY010000251.1:0-6549 GCA_041742275.1 Pirellulaceae bacterium
CATCACCTTGTAGATAAAAGTAAACCGTTCGGCCATCGGACTCCACAATCGCGTCGATGTTACCATACGGCGATTTCTCAAAGAGTAAGGTTTTTGATTCAATTTGTTCTCCATCCACCGCTTTCCCCATGACTTTCTAAAACTTAAATCTCGTTTGCAGAGTACTGATCCAGCAGACCTTTTCATTTTAATGGTAGGGTTAGCCGGAAGTAGAAAAACCGGACGTTATTGCATTCCGCCCGTTCTTTAACGCGTTTCGGCTGATTTTGTTTTACTGGAAATTGGCAAGTTCCCGCGGCACTGAGCCGTTGCGAACGTTCGTTGTGGCAGACTAACAAGCGCCCCTACAATTTCGTAATAACCTGGTTAATGTTACAATATGGGCCGTTTCCTAACGAACACCCTTACAGTTTAACTCGTGGTGTGAATCAGACCCTACCCGTCTGTGTGATACTTTTTGCCGGCGAAAAATAACGGTTCGACAGTTCGCCGCTGTTTTTTAAAGTACCCCTGTTAATTGAAGTTACCAAATGTCAGAAAATTTTGCAGTGGAAGTCAATGGACTCTCCAAGACCTACCGGGATGGTTTGTGGGGACAACGTCGATTCAATGCTCTGACGAATGTTTCGCTTCAAGTCAAACAAGGTGAAGTCTTTGGGCTGCTGGGTCCCAATGGCGCTGGCAAGACAACGCTCTTAAAAATTTTACTGGGTATCATTGCCAAGACCGCTGGGCAGGCAACCATGCTAGGGCAACCTGCGGGGAGCCTCGCGGTCCGCCGCCAAGTCGGCTATTTGCCCGAACACTTGCGGATCCCTGCCCACCTCACTGCCAATGCCGCTCTGGAACTGTATGGAAATTTAAGTGATGTCTCCACGGCCACAGTCAGGGAGCGCCGGGGTGACCTCCTCCAACTGGTTGGCCTGACCGGTCGCGAAAAGGAGCGAGTCAAAAAGTTCTCCAAGGGGATGCTGCAACGTTTAGGGCTGGCCCAAGCTCTGATGGTTCGCCCCAAACTATTGATCTTGGACGAACCCACCGATGGTCTCGACCCGCAGGCCCGCGCTGAAATGCGTTCATTGATCATGCGACTCAAGGGAGAAGGGGTCACCGTTTTTGTCAACAGTCATATTTTGCAAGAAGTTGAATTGGTTTGCGATCGAGTTGCGATTTTGGACAAGGGCGAATTAAAATATTGCGGAGCCGTCAAGGATGCCAGTAACCGAATGCGTCAGGAAACGACGCAACTCTCGGTTGATTTTGTAGTTACCCCTTCCACCTCCTCAACTGCCATCGAGTCCTTGTTCCCCACGGGTGCCATCCAACGTCTCACCCCTCTGCCCGATGGAAATATCGAGATTGAAAGCCTTTTGAAAAGTCAGCTGGAAGTCGATGATCTGATTGATCGATTGCGAAAAAACGGTTCCAGTCTCATCGGCTTGAAACGCAAACGAGCCTCACTGGAAGAAGCGTTCTTGGCCATTCTGAGTAACAAAAACGAAAACGAAAATCAACGGTAATCCAACACCATGACTCTGCGACCTTATTTGGCGATCATCAAAGACGCTTTTCGCGCTGCCATCGCATCGAATGTGCTGTATGTCTTGCTCGGCTTGATCACTCTGCTGTTATTGGTGTTGGCGCCGTTGCACTACCGTGAGACTTTGGACTGGGAGCTCAGCGGCATCTTTCTGGCCGATTCGTCGGCGGCGATCGCCGAAGAGTTACATCAGAAAAAAGATCGCGATGACCAACCAATAGTGAAACGGATTTGGGAGCGACTCCCCAGCGAATTGCAAACTTCCATCACAACGAGCCAGGCCGACAAAGTCCCATCGAACGAGTCGACTGAAGGCGACGCCGCCCCATCTTCGGTCAACACAAACGAGTCGGCAGGTCAGGCCGATGAGGAGACGGCCGATGATGACAAATCAAATCCCTCCGACAGGCCTCGCGGCCCTGGAAATCGTTTTCGACTTTCGGAAAAGCTGGCCGTGGCCTTGAACGATTTAATGAAACAGCGAGACTTTTATGATGCTGAAGTTTGGAAAACCGTCGTGGTTAGTACCGAAGCTCAAGACCTGCTGAACGAAGGGGTCGGCCAACTCTCGGAAGTCCGCTTGAATCGCTTGAATCGACTGTTAATCAACAACGCTGTTCGCAGCATGCCTCAACCGCGCACGGCGGCGGTCAAAATCTATTACGGCCCCTTTCACGCCAGTTTTATCCCGGCGGATATCAGTCGCTCCCAATTGACGCAAACTCTTAAACAGACCATTCAATTTGTTTTTGACAAATTTGTTCTGTCGGTCGGCATTTTGATTGCCATCATTGTGACGTCGTCGATGATACCAGAGACGTTCGAACCGGGCTCGTTGAATTTGTTGCTCAGTAAGCCGATCCATCGCACGGGGTTGTTAGTGAGTAAGTTTCTGGGAGGCACGGCCTTTATTGCCGTGTGTGCGGCGTATCTGTTCCTGGGGACGTGGCTATGGATGGGCATCGCCTTGGGGACCTGGGACGATGCGGCGCTGTGGAGCATTCCGCTGTATGTTTTGGTGTTTGCCATCTATTTTTCGGTTTCCGTTTTGGCAGGTGTGATTTATAAAAGCGCTATCGTTTCTGTCGTGTTGACTGGCGTGTTTTGGGCCTTCTGCTACGCGATCGGTTCGGCCTACGGGTTCATTAACGCCAGCGTGCAAAATGACCAAATCACTTGGGCTGGGCAATTGGGGGATCAAACCGTCGCCGTAAACAAGTTCAGCCAACTGATGATTTGGAATGAATCGCAAAAGAGTTGGGACTTCCAAACTCAAATTTCCACGATGCGTGAAGAAGATCAAATTGGACTGGCCATTGCTCGGTTCATGGCCGAGCTTCCCGCGGCCCCAACCGTTCGTCCCATTGAAGACACGTCTTCCAATACGATGCTGTTCCTGTCTTTCAATGCGATGCCACCGGGCTCCTTTAGTAATCCTGTACTCAACGTCACCGATACGCAGACGCAAAAAGTCACCCGCTTGAATGCAACAGAGGCGATTTCCGTTTTGCGAACTCCCCAAGGCCCGGTGTTGGTCACTGCGGACGGCCGGTTTCAACGCCTCGACTGCAAACAACTTGTGACCACTTCGTCTGATCCAACAAGCGTCCCTGATCCAGCCGCTCCGATCAATTCCGCAGCAGCACAGATTCCAGAAGGTGCCCGGACGCCCCTGGGGCCCGATCGCCGCAAATCGCTGACGACCCCCAATCGTATTGCAGCCGACTCCCGTTCTGGGCAAATTGTCATGTTCTCCGGCGGCACACTCACCCTCTTCGAACTGCAAGGCGAAACCTATGTAGCGTTGCGCCAAGTCAAAATTGACTCTGGTTCGGAACGAGATCGAATGTCCGCCTCTGTGACGCTCGCCTATCCTTATGCGCTTGTCGCCTTTGGTAATGCTAAAGTTGTTTTGGTAGACGTTGAGACAATGCAAATGGTCAATGCCTATCGTCCGGAGACTCAAGACCCACCGATCGCGATCTGCGGAAAACCTGATGGATCTGCTTTTTATACACTGTTCCGCAATGGCCGAGTTTGGACTGTCGATACCGCTCAACCCGATTCCATGAAACTAGCTCCACTCAGTTATCAAGGGAGCATTTCCGGAATCGACATCGATGCCCAGGGCCGCATGTCCCTGTGCCACTCCATTGATCGCGTTGTGATCAACGACACCTCGGACGGCAAGACCATCGCCAGTTACTATGCTGCGGGAGATTTCTTAAAGAACGCCTATCGATATGTCGTTAAACCGCTTTACCTAGTGTGCCCCAAGCCCAGCGAATTTTACAAACTGGTTGCCTACCTCTCGACGGCGCGCAGCGCCGATGTGAACTATGACATCGACATGCGTGATACGGACGTCAATCGCGATCCTTGGTCGCCACTCTGGAGCGGCATCGGGTTCATGTTTGTGACTCTCTCGCTCGCCGCCCTTTATTTTAGTCGCAGCGATTGCTAAAGGTTGGCTTCGGTCTCATTGGTTAGTAGGTCCCTGCCTCAACATTTTGTTGCTCTGTTCTCTCGTCCGGCCGACGCTTGCGAGAATGCCATTCAACCCCGACCGATTTGCAATCTGGCAAAAATGCAAGCGAAACCCGCCACTGCTGGCAGGCGAAAAGGGCCTTTTTTTCGGCCCCTTGGGGATTTTCATAATTCCCGAACCTAAGGTGTCCGACAGGTCGCGATGATAGGGGTGTCGAGGCCACAGGGCGATGCCATTCTGATCTCGGCACTAAACACACATATCAAATAACTGATGTCCTGGAAAGGAAGCAACATGGCCAAGTTTTATGTCTCTTCGAAAAACGTTCGATTGGTTGTTCAAGCTGCCGATGCGGAAGGCGCCGCACTGTGGGCCATTCACCAAGTCATCGAGCAGAAACTCGAGAGCACAAGCCAAATCATTGATGGCCAACGAATCACCGCAGCCTTCGCCGATTGGGACAAGACGATCTCCGTCAGCGAACAAGGATTTGAGCGATTTGAGGCCGGAAGTTTTATAACCGAAGACACCGTGCAACACTACGTCGAATTGATTGTCGCACTCGAACGTATTGTCACACAACACAGCATCGACAAAGGTTAACATGGATTGAACGCTCACTCTCAGTCCTAGATGACCTTCTTTTAATCACCCTGGTTTCACGGACCGATTGATCCGTGTATCAACTCCCCTGATAATAACAGGGGTAGATCGCCATAAAGACCATAATGATGTCAAGTAGAATTGAAACGCCATGCAACCTAGCCCGTCTCGCCCTCACGGACCCTGGATCATCCATCATACCGATGAAATCTACCGCGACCCCTTTATCCACGTTTGGCGAGATGCCGTGACTCGCCCAGACGGAAAACCAGGACAACATGTCGTCGTCACTATGAAACCCGGAGTTTGTGTTCTCCCCATCGATGACGACGAGAATGTTTATCTCACGTCTGAGTTCCACTATGCCATTGGGAGAATATCTCTGGAGGGAGTAAGCGGAGGGATCGAGCCCGACGAGGCTCCCGAGACGACCGCCGTTCGCGAACTCCAGGAAGAATTAGGCTTGGTCGCCGGGCACTGGGAATATTTAACCAGCGTTGATCCGTTCACAACAATCGTCGGGTCTCCGACGAAACTGTTTCTGGCTACGCAACTGTCACAGGTCGCGCGAGCGCCCGAGGGTACCGAACAAATCGAGACTGTCAAACTGCCTCTGGTGACGGCATTAGAAAAGATCGGGACGGGGGAAATCTCACATGCACCGACATGCGTGGCGATTTTAATGGCGTTTCATCGGCAAACGCTCGGGAAAAAGGGCAACACACTGAACACGAAATCCAAAAAATGGGTGCAATAAGCCCTCTGCGAGTTCTCGGGGTTGCCTCGCGTATATAATGGACAAGTCTCATAACCTGCCCCAGACGGCACGCTTTTAAAATCAATTCACGAAAGCGACGATAAAATCCGCAGGGGCCCGGAGTGGCTTGTCCAAATCACTAAATAAGCGAAAAATTTTCAACGACCGTTATCCCAAATTATTCTTTTGAAAGTTGCCCCCATGGTTGAGCGAAGCAAACACCAACAAAAAATCATTCGCAATTATTACGAAAATCGGGATTCCATTGCCCTCCAACGGGCTCAAGAATTGGTTACCGAGCTTTATTTGTCGGAAGGTAAAAAACGGGAGCGTTATTGGGCCAGCCTTTCCGGTCATTTAGAAAAACTGGGTGTCAAACCGGCAACAATTGAACATTTGATCAAACAGGATGATCCTCAATTGGTCGCCCAATTGGTCCAAAAACTGGCTGGCTAATATCGGAAATCAACATCGGTGTTCCCTGCAGGAACAAGCCGCCCCCGGATGGAATATATCCCTGTTGCAAACCAGCATTTTAGGGCCAACTCATGATCCGGTTGCGGATAGACTGAAGACAGTTCCCAATTGTAACGTCCCACCGGTAGGCCATTTTGTATTCCATCGATAGGTCTGGCCTGATAATTTCAATTGATCCGATTGGATTTTTCTTTTGCTCACTCCTTTTTTTTCCGTACGACGAGGACCCTCATGCCATCTATGGAAGAACTTTCGCACTATGAAGGCTCGAAGCGCAATGTGTTAATTATTTGCGGAGCAATTTGTCTGGGCGCCCTCGTTTTTGCAGCTGTGGTCTTGATCATTTCGCTCCCCGACGGGGTTCAATTTGCTTTGACCCCTTTCGCGATCGCTGTCGGCATTCTGGCCCTGATCGGAGTTGCAACCAGTTTTTTCCTTGGGGCAATGATGAAAGTCCAATCAGTTCAAAAGCTGAAAGAAGCTCCCCTTGCTACGCCCCAGGAAAAACATGCCTTCATCAGCAACGCCATTCAAACCAACATGATCATTCGCTACGCCATCATGGAAGGACCTGTCATGCTGGCCCTGGTTGCAGCCTTGGTCGAGAAAAACCTACTACCCTGGTGCATCGCCGTGATTGTGTTGGCCGTTATGATCGGCCAACTCCCCCTCCCCTTTCGATAC
>JBGSIY010000252.1:0-1725 GCA_041742275.1 Pirellulaceae bacterium
ACCTTTCGTGGTTTCTGTGTGAAACGAATATTCACACGGAGGGTCGTCTCATTCTTGACTTCAAGTCAAGACCAATAAGTCCAAAATTCCCAAGCACTTGCGCTCAACTCAAAACGCAATTGTGGCGCTGTCCAGCTAGGCAACCAATCAAAAGTTCGATGTCAACAAACTCAAGACGCCCCAGGCTATGTGGCGTCTTTTTTTATTGCTCGGTCATATCGCTAGCACTTAAAAGTCGCTGACCTGGAAAGCTGTGACGATGGTAGCGGTTATTCTTTTAAGTCAATCCTCGAACACCGAATTCTCGGAAAATCCGGTTTTGTCGGCTCATCCATTAACTCGCGCATAATCGATACATTCAGAGTCGAAGCAGTCATTGCTTTTGGCTTGTTTCTCACGGTTAATGTGAATGAGTTGACGATGGACCTACCTAATAATGCCCGCTGGTTTGCTCTCGCCTTCATCTGCAGCTTGGCGTGCTTGTGGTATTCGCATCAGGCCCGCGACGAGTCCTCGTTTGCTGCCAACCCGATGTCAGCGCCGACACCTTCCGCACCCCGGCTCATCGAGGAAAATAGGCATTACGTCCCCGTTCCCAAACGCCTCCCCTCAATGAATATCGCCCCGATCCAGCCGGCTCCAATCCCAGAGGC
The DNA here is from genome assembly GCA_041742275.1 of Pirellulaceae bacterium. Taxonomy (GTDB): domain Bacteria; phylum Planctomycetota; class Planctomycetia; order Pirellulales; family Pirellulaceae; genus BJ22. The sequence continues at coordinate 654 of JBGSIY010000252.1, forward strand.
GTCATCGCTTCCTCCGACTGCTTACCGGCCCGATGTTGCCACTGAAACACGCGTCGATTTTCCTAGTAGTACGTTGGTGGAACCCGTTTTCAACACGCCCACGACCCAATCCGTGGCTAGGCCCTCGCAGGCATCGGAATCGATGTTCGTGGGGACCCATCATTCCGATGAACAAAATTCGCACTCCGGCGGACATGATTTGGCCGCTGCAAATCAAAATCTTAGGGGTCAGGGCCGCAACGAGCACTACTCCCCCAACGCCCCCAAGCCTGAGGTTCTGCCGGAAATGGCGGCCCAGCTAAATTCTCAACTCGAATACGGTGCCAGTCTCGCGAGAAAAGGCGCTTATTTCTCGGCAAAAAAACAGTTCATGAATGTCCTCTATCATGTGGCTCAACATCGCGATCTGTCTGCCAATAACACATCGTCCACCGAAGCTCTCGCTTTGGCATGGAAAGCCTTGGAGGAGGCGGACGATTTCCTGGTGTTGGATGCTCAGCAAGATTTATACAGCGATGCCGCCTCCATCATTGATCGCCATGAGACACAAATTTTCGATCGGCGAGATGTGCACAACATTTCTAAAATGGCTGCGGCCCAAGCGTACTACACGTTCGCTCGAGAGCATTTGCAAATGGCTCTCGGCGCGAACCCCTTTGCCTCGAAGGCCTTGAGTTCGCTCGGGAAACTGCTATCGTTGCCCGCGACGTATCAATCACCGTCCGGAGCCAGCAATCAAACCGGCAAGGCAATCATTTGTCACTACAGCGCGCTCGATTGCGATTCCGCCAACTACGTAGCCGCCAATGAATTGGGCGTACTCCTGGCGAGAAACGGCCGCCTCATGGACGCCAGGGACGTGTTACAGCATAGCGTGGAACAACTCCCCTCGGCGGCCGCCTGGCAAAATCTCGCCAAAGTCAATCAAGACCTGGGAGATGCCGAAGCGGCGAGATCGGCCCAAAGTCAACTGGCAATCATCGATAATCAACCATCCAGAGCAGGTGTCAATCGTTCCATCAATTGGGTCGAGCCCGTGCAATTCACCGAGATGTTTCCAGCTGAAAATGGT
>JBGSIY010000253.1:0-2496 GCA_041742275.1 Pirellulaceae bacterium
GTACGCCTGTCAATTCCAGGCGTTGCAGCTCCAAAGCTGGCATTTTAGATTTTTTACTTGTCCCGGAGTCAGCATTTTCTTCCTGTTGAAATATCAGTCGCAAACGTGAGGCGAAAATCTGATCGTTAAACTCATCTAATCGCGTAACGACAACATCATCCTGAAACTCCGCAACGAGTTGCTCAAAATCAAATACGAATGGCCCAGAGCAGACGACGTCAATCGGTGCCTTGGCGAACGAACTTGTTCCTGCGGCTACAGGTGCTCGAATCGTTGAGCCCTCGGCAATCGACACTTCTTGATCTTGATCATTTTCGGGGATCATCCGAATTCGTTCTACGAAGGCCAATTCCAGTCGGGCTATGCCGGCGATCGTTTCAAATCCAGCTCGAATAGTGCTCCCCGCCGTTTTATGAGCCAGATCAATCATCAGATTTTGCCCAATCCCACTGTGCGGGCCAATCTCGAATTGCACTTTATCCAGCGACACCACACGCGTTGGAGTCATCTGCACGTTGCTCGTCCAAATGCTGAACGCGTCAGCATCCCCCGTTTGCCGCGCGACCCGATACAAATGCACGCCTCCCCGCAAACGACAGCTCAGCAATTTCCCGCTTCCTCCCGTGGCTCCAATCACGATGGGCCGATCGAATTGCAACTCGGCCCTCTCTTCGGCTCGAACGATAATTGGCTTCTTGAGTGATCCGGTGGGGCTCCCGCGAGCAACACGATCGTCTAAAATCAAGGTAAAGGGGAAAACCTCCACGACACCGTCGCTGCGCTGTTCCCAGTCCTTGAACAACACCACTCCCTCGTCGATTTCCACTCGCTTGCATTGCCCCCGCTCCCAAGCGTCGGCCGGCAAATCCTGCAAAGAATCGGCCACAGGCAAGGTCACGGGAGCCTCGGCTTCCTCCTGCAATAACGAGGCGGCCGATTTGCCATATTGAACCTTGCCCCCCTCGACCAGCGGCACGATAAAAGCAACGTAGGCCATGTAGACGCCCAGCGTACACGCCAGCGCTACCAAGTATTTCAACAATACTCGCCCTGATGAGATCAACGTGAATCCTTTATGCGTTAATCAATGAATATTTACTCAAACCGTCTGCAAACCCAGCGGCCGTCTACGCATCCGGGCAACTCATGGTTCGTGCGTCGCGCCCACGTGGCGTCCGAAAATCTTATCAACTAACATCAAGTCACCCCCGTGTACTTCCCCAACAGCTCAGCCCAACGTTTTTGACTGGTTAAAATCATTTCGATCAACTCCCGCACCGCACCACCTCCCCCACCGGCGCGGGTCGTGTAATGAGCAGCCGCGCGAACCTCACTGGCAGCATCGGCCACCGCCACCGCCAACCCGACATGCCGCATCACGGCTAAATCGGGCAAGTCATCGCCAATGTAACAAACCTGCTGGGACTCTAACTGATTTTCAGCAATCAACTGTTGAGCCACTGGCCATTTATCCGCGAACCCCTGGCGAACATGAGTTACATTCAACTCCGCCGCCCGGACTTTCACGATGTGTGAATTTCGTGCTGTCAAAATGCCAAACTGATGCCCCGCACTCTGCCAGAGCTTGATCCCCAAGCCGTCGCGTACATGAAACTTCTTCGATTCAATCCCTTGATTGTCGTAAATAATCCCGCCATCGGTCAAAACACCATCCACATCCGATAAAATCATGCGAATGGACTGCAAACGTTGTTCCAATTTCATGGCAAAAATTCAATCAAATAAAGATGGTTACCGAGCGTCGAAAATCGTGTTTCCACCGGCTGAATTCTAGTTGCCCTCCCTTAAACTCACAACGCGATTGTCTGCTAGCAGGCTTTCGATATCGTGACCGCCGGAATCGTCCGGGATCCAGATCCAATATTTCAGTATCCGAAGCGTTAAGTTTAAATTTTAGCCCGCCAACGAATGCTTCCTTTTCGAGTTGCAATTTCGCAAATCAGCGAAAAACAAGTGTTTTTTAGGGTTATCCTGACTTGTCTGAAATCGAATTGCCTTGAGAATATCTCACGAATGCATGGTATTCATTCTAAACGGCTGCAGGTGAAAGCGATCATTTGTAGAATAAAACAGACTGTTTGGTTCGCTCCATTTCTGTTTTACGAACAAACCGCAGTGTGACTGCACTTCGCCGCGCCGTAAAACGGATCATCGTGAAACGGATCATTGCCGCCACGCTATTTAATGTTGATGCAGCGAAGATTTGGATTTCTATGCCATGAGGTAATTGAGGTAGAACGCTATGGCCACAACGACTATCGACCAAGCCCAAAAGATTTTAAGTGACGTTTGGGGTTTTGATTCGTTTCGTCCCTTGCAAGAGTCGGCGATCCGCGACGCACTGGACTCTCGCGATAGCCTGACCGTGCTTCCTACCGGGGGCGGCAAATCGATTTGTTTTCAGGTCCCTGCATTATGCCTCTCGGGGATGACGGTTGTGGTTTCGCCTCTGATCTCGTTGATGAAAGACCAAGT
>JBGSIY010000254.1:0-2357 GCA_041742275.1 Pirellulaceae bacterium
CCGTAGTTCAATTAACTACGGCCCTCTGTTTTTGTTTAATTTTTTGTTGAATTTTTGTCTAAGGGTCCCTGCAATTCTTGTTTCATGGGCAGACGCTCGGGCAATGAAGCAATCCGCACGGGAGCCGATCGCCCTTCCGGAAAATCAAACGAGCGAACCGGACGAAATCCAAGCTGTTTATATTGCTTGTTGCGACACGAATTTTCCTCTCATTGATGTCGGATCTTCGGATCTGATTTTCCTTTCCCGTCCCCGCTGATTGAGCCCACTCTGCTTTCCAGAATGTTAAATTTAACCATGATGTACCGGTGCCTGTCGGCATGGCAGACCCAAGAAAGCCGTAAACAGGAACATTGTTTTGGAACTTTTGGGAACTTCTGGTAGATTATGGGCATCGAAAGGACGAACGCTCCATTTGAATAGAAATTGATTCAGGAAGTAGTGCATATGTTTCCCAAATTTGCAGCATATTGTCTTTTCTCGATGGTTTCGGTCTCCCTCTGTTGGACCGCACTGCCCAGCCTCAATTCGCCTCAAACGGATGACCCAATGCGCAAAACCGCGACCCAACTGTTTGAAGACGGCAACTACAATGATGCTCTTTTGATTTATCAAAAATTGGTTAGAGAGAACGCAACCAACGATGTTTTGTTGGCCAGCGATTGGAATCAAATTGTCTCCTGCCTAATGCAACTGAGCCGATCGGGAGAAATGGATGCACTATTGGAGGAATTCGTCGCCTTGCATCCGTCGAAGTGGCGATTCCAATTGGCTGCGGCCCAAACTCTCATGAACGACCCTCACTACGGTTTTATTGTGGCGGGTGAATTTCGACGAGGTGATCAACGCGGCGGCGGAGAGTGGGCCAGTTCCCAAGATCGAGACCGTGTCCGAGCGTTGCAGATATTAACCAAGGCAATTCCTGCGATGCAGTTGGATGATGACCAGGAGACCAAGGCCCATTTTTATTGGCAATTGGCTCAAACGGTGGGCAGCCACGTTAACAGCGGTTCTTCCTGGAAGTTACAGATCAAAACTGACATCGAGACGCTACCCGATTACGAAAAGGGCCAAGCCTGGGGACGCGGTTGGGGAGGCGGCTTTGGCGGCGGTAGTAACCGAGGGGCCCCCGTCGACGAAGAGGGACAACCTCTCTTCTATTCGTTACCCGAATCGTGGGATACTGCCCGAAATGATGGAGAACGTTGGCGTTGGGCAATGGCTCAAGCGGCTGAATTGAATCCAGCGAGTTATCGGGTGCAGAGCATGCAGGCGTTCGCGGGTTTTTTGCACCAAGAATTTGGCGTGCAAACGTTGGTTCAATGGGGTGCTTTCTTCCGTGAAAGCGACGACGATACAGCCGAACCTCAGGCCGATGGGCCCTTTTCCGTTTTCACTCTCAACGACAATGAAACGATAGCCCGTTTAGCCAACGGCGTGAAACGATTGGAATTGCCTGATGAGCATAATCCCATTCGTTGGTATGAAAAACTATCTCAAGAACCCAATCGAGACACGGCCAGTGCCGCCTACTCGCAACTCGCCAGTATTTATGAAGATCGTCAACAATATCCTCGTGCGGCTGATTGTTGGCGACAGGCGATCCCGTTGTCAAACGGTCGCGATAATGCCAAGTTGCGATTGTCTCAAGTTGTCGATCCTTGGGGCCGTTTTGAAAATGTGAAAACGCAGCCTGCCAATTCGGGTGCGCAGATTGAATTCAGATTCCGCAATGGCGAACAAGTCGCCTTCACCGCTTTTCCAATCAATCTGGATGCGTATCTGAGTGATATCAAAACGTACCTAAAGTCCGACCCTCAGGACTTGGATTGGCGGCGCTTCCAAATCGACTCTTTGAATTACGAGATTCTTCAGCCAGAGCTAAAAAAGTATCTGGGCGAATCCATCGCCTCGTGGACCTTGAATTTGAATCCTCGACCGAATCACTTTGATCGACGAATCACTGTCACCACTCCGTTGCAAAAGGCAGGAGCCTACGTTGTCCAAGCGAAGATGAAGAACGGCAATACGAGCAGTGTTGTTGTCTGGGTTGCCGACACGGCTCTATTGCGCAAGCCGGTAAATGGCAAATGGCTGTATTATGTCGCCGACGCTGTGAGCGGTACGCCTGTACCCCAAGCCAATGTTGAATTTTTCGGTTGGAAAAATCGTTGGAACGAGGGGCGAAAGCGAAACGTGTTGGAGACCAAAAATTTCGCCGAGGTTTCAGACAAACAGGGATTTGTTGATGTCAGTGATCGTTTATTAGATAACGAATATCAATGGCTGGCCATTGCCCGCACGGCCGAAGGTCGTTTGGCACATTTGGGATTCAGTTACGGCGGGGCCTCACGGCA
>JBGSIY010000255.1:0-4944 GCA_041742275.1 Pirellulaceae bacterium
TGTCCTCGGTCGCTGGTTGAATGGAACTGCGATCCATGGACGCCTCTAAAATGGCTTCCAAAACTCTGTTTTTGATTTCTTCTTCAGACGATTCGGGCGGTTGGCCAGAAATTTCAATGCTAATTTTTGCAGCTGATCGAATCTCGGCGAGTGCTTTTTCAAAACTAGCTTGGGCACTGAAGAACCAAAACGACCCTTTCGCTTCGGACCGTTGGTCGAGAGTGTTTTTCAACATCTCCCATTCTCCGCTGACCTTGACGGAATAAGGCACATCAAATCCGCTGTACTTCATTGTCAACACTATTTCCACCGGTGCGTTGGCGAAACCGCCTTCTTCAAAAACTTTCAGGAGGATATCGGTTCCCGACGGGCTGAGTGGCGCTAAAACCGAGACGATGTCCTCAGTCAACGGTGCGTCGAATGGGCCGATTGCCAATTTGGACCCATCTGGATTCCCCGGGTCGGTGAGGGTCACCATGAACGAAGCTGCATCAAGAGGGAATCTGGCCAATCGGAAATTGCTGCCATTAACACCATCCTTTTCATAAGTCTCTTCATTGGCCGATATGTACGAGCTCAGAGCCGCGTTCATCGTTTTCAATTCTTGGTCTTCAAGGCCGAAAGTGAACGTGGCACTGAACACTCCACCCTGAAAAACCTCGTTTTTTGCTCGTTCGGAATTGGTCAACTCGATCCAGTTGCCGTTGTTGTAGGCCTGATTGAATTTAATCAAAGTGACCATCGGCTCGAATTGTCCGTCGCCGTCGATATCGGTTTTGGCAAACCGAATGTTGGACGGCAAGTAATAGAATTGTTTTTTGTCCAAATGCGATTGAAAAATCGTTTTCACCGAGGCATCCGGTATTCCTAGGCTTGTTTGAACATCAATCCGAGCCATTTTTAGCAAGGCGTCCGAAGCGAAGGCCGGCAGCCACATCAGGCTAGTCGACATAAACGCGATGAATATCATCGTGATTCTCAGAAACATTTTCATTCTCCCATTAACTTTTGAAATAGCATTAGATGTTTAGAAACAATTACCAAGGCTGACGTCGAAGAACATTAGGGACGCTTGTCCTCCCTACATCGTTTTCGTCAACCCAACTTTTTATGATTGATATTCGAGGTTCACCGTCTGCGGCCGGACTGACTGGTTGGATTAGCAGACCAACACGAAACTCGTTTGCTCGTCCGCCGTCAGCGGGTAGGGCAAACTGAATACTACCGACCCATAAGTTAAGGCTGGATTTGGCGTAACCAGTGATTTCATGATCGGTGCCGGGCCGTTCTGCGCTCTCCCGTGTCCAATGTTTGTATAAGACAAAATCAGACTCCATTCCACGTTCATTGGGCACGAGATAAGCTGTCATTCCAAACACCGAATTTCTGCCCAATTTCCCGTTCTCGACATTCCACCGACCGATGATGGGAATGCCCGCAATCAAACCGGCTCCAGGTAGACTTTTTTCGCGTGCGACAGTTTCCAGTTGCCACAGGGTGTCATTCAGTTTGGACCGTTGATATTCGTTGAGCAACTCGGGATTGGCGGACAAGTTGTTTGCCATTTGTATCTCGAACATAGCCAAGTTGTGAGCCAACAGATGCCGTTCTTCTGGTTTCGTGTCGGCTGAGATCTGTTTGATTGCCGTCTTCAATCCACTGGCATATTGATTAAGCTGAGAAATTTCAGACGGCTTAATCTTTGGTGTTTCGCTGAGTCTGCGCCAGGTTGTGTTTTCAAACTCCAGCTCATTGGTCCGTCGGCGCATCTCAATTTGTTTCGTGAAATGGCTCCAGCTTTTGTAGTCAACGCCTCGATGGGTAAAAGTCAGGTCCAACGTCCAGCGACTGTTACCTCTGGAAAATTTTCCAGTGAAAAAGCACCAATCGTCTTCTTTCAACAAACGTTGAGGTGAGCTAACAATTCGACCGAATACGATACTGCCGTTTTGAGCGACCAATATCTGCCGTTGGGATTGTTGGTCGACCCAAGTACCCAACAAATCAGGTACGCCGATATCCGCGACGGGGCGATCGATTTGCAACCAAAATTGCTCCACCACGTCATCGACATTGACTCCGAATGCACGTACAAACCCAATGGATTCCGCCTCCGTGGAAGCCACGGTCCCTTGCATAACCAATAGATCACCTTGTCGATACAGACTGGTGTTGATGATCACATAATCCGGGCGTTGATCGTCCCATTTCAAATCTGCAATATCTTCCACATCGGAAACTGATTTCAATTTTGCCATTGTCGGCAACAATCGAATGTATTGATTCTCCATCGCCACCGCGTCCAACGCACCTTGAACCTGGGAATCGCTTATTCGCTCATCACGAATTTCGAAAGGAGCCAGGGCGACACGGGATTTGGTCGGCCGTCGGCCACTCTCCGCCTTGCCGTTATCGCTATCCGCTTCTTGCCGAAAGTAGGCAGCGGAACTGGCGTGGCATAAAGATATTTGCCAGGCTACGAACAGGGCGAAGAGCATTCTCTTTATCCATGGATTCGTCATGAAACCATCCTTCGAGTCAAAAAAATTGAAGAAGCAGTTGACGTTGGGCCAAACGTAAAATCTTTACGACTTACTTCCGCAAGATGAGTCGGTTCGTCGTGGCACCGCTAGGTTCCGCCTGCAGGTACCAGGGGCCCGTCACACTAATCACTTTGTCTGGTTGGCTCAGGTTTTTTGAACGAATGGCATCGTAGTCGCCCGTGGTAGGATACTCATCCAAAAATTTTACTTTGAGCAATAACGCGTCCATCGACAGTTCGTGATATTTGTCTTCGCCCGAGAAACCCTTGAGGATTTTGCCAAGCGTGGAATTCTTTAGCTCACTGATTGGGCTGCTTCGTTGTTGCCGCGAGGCTGTTAAGATTGCCAAGCGAGCCTCGTTCATGCCGGCAATTAAATTCTGCTCGACCTCGCGCCAATCAAATATGAATTCCGATGTTGAAAGATGGGTACCTTCAGGCCGGTTTTGTGAATCCGAAATCGCATTGACGATGGTGATCGTCCAAACGATCGTTGTGCTAGGGTTTGCCCGCCATTCATTTTTTGGTTTTGCATTGATCGAATCAGGTAACAACGCCAAATTCACGAGAGCAACATCATCGCAGGTTCGTTTCAAATGTTTTTGCATGGCTTGCAAAAGCCGTTTGGCCTCAGCGTCAAAATCCATCGCCAACTGCGTATTGGCGAGCACCAAAGCATCGTTTCCACGCCAGTACCAAAACCCCTTTATCAACTGGTCATACCAGAGCTGCCGAGTAAGTGCATTCGCATGCTTGTATTTGGATTTCGTCTTGGGGCCGGGGCTGGTCCGGGTGAATTCTTCAGTCAAGGAAATTTCACCGGCTCCCAAATGCCAGCCCAAGGATTCGGGAGATGGAAAAGCAGAGAAATTATCGATCGCTACCCAACGCCTTGGCGATTCCTGCATCATGAGGTTGCCAAAGTTTATTTCCGATTTTAGTGTGCGATCTTCATTTCCCAATAACGCGTCAACCACATTCAGTCTACCGATTGTTTTCTGCTGTTCTGCATTGGACAATAAACCAAGGATTGCATTGAGCTGATCGAGTCGGCTTTGCATTGTTTTGTCATCATTCATGGCGGTCGTGGACATTGCCGGAAGGGATTGCCCATGTTGATCCCTAAAGCATGTCAACGCATGTGCCGCAGACTCCGCCCCCGCTGCGCCAACCACATAGCCTTGGATAAGCACAGAGGTTGCGCTGGGCACGGTTTTCGCGTAAACGTCTTTTGTCCGGTCGGTAGCATTCGGTTTCGCAATCAAGTCCTTGAGAACGCCTGCGATCCTTTTGAATTCACTACTCCCCGCCTTGTGGGCCTGGGTAGCGGGAGTGGTCACTCCCACCAATTCCAAAACGCGTTCAGCAAAAATTGCATTGACGGGTTGCTCGTTGACAAATTTCGCGACGATTTTGTTCCCGTCAGAATCGGCAACAATAAATACACCCCCCAGCCCGCTTTCTGGGGACGAAATTTGGTTTGCTTCTTTCCAATTGAATACTTGGCCTGAAACAAATCCACTGTGTAACGAAATTAAAAAAAACAAACATGGCCATTTCCATGTTGTGTTGGCTATGAAACTCAATTTCTTGGTTTGAGAGTGGGTGAAAGTCATTATCTTTTATCCGAATGAATCAATTGAATATGAAAAACGTTTGATGGATGAATCAAATGTAAAGTTTTGCAACACCGTTCTTGTTTCCATCTGCGTGAATGATGAAACGCAATGAACGACCGACTCCGGTCTCTCCCTCGACATCCCCAAAAGAAGTCTTTCCAATCAGGGCCGCAGTAGATTACCTCCCGGGCCATTCTGGTTGTCCACCGATTTGGCCCTGGTAAAAAAGAAAAAACAATTTTGTTTTGAAGTGTGGACAAGCGTTGGTCTGTGGGAGGTTAAAAGTTGGCGACAGCTTTATTCTCAAGGCAATTACTTTTTGATAGGTACAGGCAAGTGGAAAACAAACGCTTTCTCTTCAAGATTCGGCGATATTTTGGGCTTTTTTCGTTCGTTCTGGGCGCACTGTGTGGCGGTGCGGTTGATTGTGCCTCTGGGGCCTGGCAGGATGGCGACGACGCTCCGGTAAAAAAACGATTACTGTTGCCGTTGAATCTCTCGGGACTAGAAAAGGGGGGCCCAACGGCATCGCCCGCTGGTGTCGATTTTGGTGTACAGGGTAACAAAGTTCAAACACTTCAGCTTACGGCCACAGGGATCACAGCAAATGAAGCCAACCAACGACAACTGGAGTCGATGGTGGCGGATCTCAAAAAGAAACCCGGAGAGGCGAGTGAAGAATACATCTCGGCGCTTTTTTGCTGGGAACAGTCGAAATGGGTTGCTCAGGGTGAGTTCGAAAAGGTATTTCAGGAGCACGACTGGAAAAAATTCGGGTTGGAG
>JBGSIY010000256.1:0-2319 GCA_041742275.1 Pirellulaceae bacterium
ATGGATCGGCGATAGTATCGATGGCGGTACTGGATTCAATACGCTTTCATTCGAAGACCGAGGAGCAGGGGGACCGCTTGTCCGCAGTGACTACCCAGTCGCCGTGCAGTTGGTCGGCCCGGCAGAGCATGGCGGATTTGATGGTTTCACGCCGATCGAAGATGTGTTTCAACTGGCGATTGGTGACAACCCAGATCAAAACGGTGACTTGTTCCGCAACATCCATTTCATTCGTGGGGCCAACACCTCGTTTGATGATGTCCGCGGCATCAATGAACAAGCATTTGTGTTCGTCGATGATGAGAATTCCACTTATGACGCCGGCGGAGCGCAATTGGGATTCTTCCAAATCAACGCCATTTCGGGATCCGAGTTTGACGACCATTTTGTCGGTATTCGCAACTCTGTTAATCCGTTGCAGTTGAACGGCCTGGCTGGCGACGACCTTTACGACTTTTCATCGGACGCTCCGACCAACATGGGGTCGACCTCCGATCTTCAAGGTCTGTTGTTTGCTCAAGGCGGTGAGGGATCCAATGTGATGAACGTCAGCAACAGTGGGGGTACCGCTGTCGATGCCTTGATTTTGCAAAATCGAATCGCCGGTTTAGGAGAGATTGCCTACAACGCCATTGGCGGAACATTTGAACTGAATGTATGGGCCTCTGAATTCGCCGATCATATCGATTTGCATTCGTTCTTCTTTACCAACACATTGAATCTCTACCTCTTAGGGGGAGACGATACGATGTCGATTCAAGACTTGAGCAAAGCTCCTGTGACGATTTACGGTGGCAACGGTGACGATGTGTACACTGTGGAACGGATCCAAGGGATTGACCTGCGGAACCTGAACATCATTGACAGTATCAATGCCGAACGTGATCGAGTGCAATTGGCTGGAACAATTCTGGACGAGACGTTCACAATCAGTCAACAAACGTTTGCCGATTTGAATGTGGTTTTTGTCGGGATTGAGCTCTTTGGCGTCGAGTCGCGAGGGGGGAATGATACTATCAACGTCCTGGATATCGATTTCGAACTGTTTGTCGATACAGGTGATGGCAATGACATCATTAATATTGCAACCACGCACGGTATGTTGGATTTGATCTCGGGAGTTGTGACAATCGAGGGTGGAACAGGGCGCAATGAACTGAGGATTTCCAATCTCAATGGTGCAGGAAGAAATGTCACCTTTACAGAAAACATGATTACGGGGTTCTTGCCCGAGACGCTGCACTATCGTTCAACAGGGGGGACTTTCTCGTTGTTGGGTGGTGCCATCGGCGGAATTCACTTGACCGGATCGGACAGCGGCAATGATGTCTTCAACGTCACGGGTTTGAATTTCGATGATTCATTGCGAATCAATTCCATGGGCGGCGATGATCAATTAATTGCTCGGGCAGGAGCACTGGGCAACATTTTGTTCGAAGCCGGCGCCGGTACCGATCGGTTCGATGTTTACTATGTGGGTGTAGGTGCACGACGCGTGGTTCTCACCGACGCGGCGGAGAGTCCAGCGACGGGCCGTTTGAATCTGTTTGGTACATCCGCTGCTGACGACATTGTGGTTGCCGGAGCGAAAGCGACTCGCAATTCTGAAGAAGTTTCGATTAATACTGCTTTAGCTTTCATGGGTATTGAAGGCGGTCAGAGCGATGACTCGATTTTTGTCGATTGGTCCACAGGCGTGGCCGCGATGCGGGTGATGGGCAACGAAGGCAATGACGTATTGGCCTTGAATTCAGGCAGTGCTTCAACCTTCAACACCGTTTTGGGTGGAATTGGAAATGACGTTATTAATATCAAGATTGGTGTCAACGGTTCCGTTGATGCAGACGGAGAAGAAGGAGTCGATCGCTACACCGTCGAAGCCCAAGCAGCGGGTAGCCGTTACGTCGATACGCGTGACTCGGGTGCTTCCACTACTGACGTTGATGTGACCACCGTTGTGGGTACCGATAGTTCGGAGACCTATCAGATTCGGGCCAATCAGGTCATCAAAGGTGGGCAGCGAATTGTTTTTGATCAAACCAACGAACGATTGACGCTGCAAACCATGGGTGGAAGCGATGAAGTCCAATTTTATGCTTCTATCGCCGAAATAACCAAAGTTGAAGGTGGATCTGGAGATGATCGTTTCTTCGTTTACTCCACAACGGGTGCTCAACAAGTCACGATTGATGGCAACGATGGAGCTGATGATTATTTGGTGGTGAAAACTGCCGACACAACTCGGATGTTATTGCGAGGTGGCAATGGTGATGATCGCTTCAACATAGGCTCGACCGCAGAAGATAATTCTGGCAATTT
>JBGSIY010000257.1:0-12186 GCA_041742275.1 Pirellulaceae bacterium
GAAACGGTGTCCTCGCCCCGTTTGACATTGTTTGCACTTCCCAAACCGTTCACGGATAAACAAACGTGTATCAATCAGACCAACGCTATTTTAAGTTGGCAGCAACTGGCTCCCTATGTTGAGGTCATTCTCTTTGGTGACGACGCGGGGATCGAACGCTTTGCGGATGAGCACAAATTGGTTTACGGCGGTGCACTGCGACGAAATGAATATGGAACCCCGCTATTGAGCGACGCTTTCGCCCGCGTGCATAAAATATCCGTGGCACCCCTGTTAATGTATGCCAACGCAGACGTGATTTTTTCTGAAGAGTTGATCGAGGTGGCAGAAAGGATTCTTTCCGATACCCGTTTTCGTAAATCAATCACGTTTGGCCAACGAATGGATGTCCCAGTCGACCGAATTTTGGATTGGGGACAGGCAGATCATCGGAGTTGGTTTGAAAACCAAATTCAATCACTCGGCCACCGTTCCCCCGTCGTTTGCAAAGAATATTTTTTGTTCACTCGCGGCATGTATGAGAGCATACCGGATTTTGCCGTCGGTCGCGGCAATTGGGATAATTGGATGATCCATCACGCTCGACAGCGAAAATTCCCAGTTATCAATGCTTCACAGGCATTGCGTGCCGTGCACCAGAAACATGGTTATGGACATTTAAAGACCAGTCGCATGGGATGTTACGTGACCTGTCCGGAAGCCAAACAAAATCAACGCCTGGCGGGAGGCCGACATATCATTTCAGGATCGTGTGGGACTTGGGATATGCATACCGATACGATCATCGAAAACTCGCGCGCTCGATGGAACGGCAATTTCTGGCGCGACTTCTCAGCTTTCATGCAAATGATCGTGAAAATGCCATTCGAACGTTAACGAATACAGCATGCGATTTTACCTAAAGTTTTTAAAGTGAATGCCGACGTTCGGACCGTCCTGTTCACGCAGTCGTTACGCATACGATTAAAAACCAAAACCGCATCAGGTTGAAGCGAGCACCTAAACAAGAGATACTGCGTCCCAGTATGTGTGAGCTTGGGTTTACGAAACCTCTTAGAACGCTGTGGCATTTTATGTTTTGGACCGCGATTATTCTCTTTAGCACTATGTCGGCGATTCATGTGGTCGGGGCGTTGGGCTTTCGTATCTGGGCGGGGCGGAATCGCAAGGAAAATTCGGCTCAGTTAGAAGGCTCAGAACAGGTCGCCCAACCGCGTGTTGCCGTCCTGGTTTCATTGCGAGGCCTAGACCCTTTCTTTTCTCAGTCCTTGCAGGGATTGCTTCACCAAGACTACCTCAATTATGAGGTACACCTCATCGTCGATGGCGACCTGCAAACTGTGACCGACTTGGTGGCTGAGAATAAAAACGTCTCGGTTGATGTTTGTTTACATTCACTGCGTGATCCTCTACAGACCTGCGGCCTCAAATGTTCGGCGCTTAATCAAGTCATTTCTGTTTTGCCGTCGCAGATTGAAATCTTGGCATTTATGGATGCGGATGTTGTTCCTCATGCCGAATGGTTATCAACGTTGATTCGGCCCCTGCAGGATTCCCTGGTGGGAGTCGTGACCGGCGGGCAATGGTTTGAAATGCCAACCTCACCTCGTTTCGATTTATCGACGCTGGGTGGTACCTGGGTTAGGCGACTGTGGAATGCCGGATCGATTGTCCCCACATCGTTGATGGGGAATCCCTGGGCGGGGACTTTGGCCATGCGCCGTCAGGACTTTGATGCGGCAAATTTGGCCGCCATTTGGAGTCGCTCTGCCATTGATGATGGGCCGATTCGCAAGGCAATGCATCAAATTGGATTAAAAGTTGTTGTCGAGCCGCGTTTGCTGATGATCAACAGAGAGTCCTGTTCGATGGAATTCTCTCGAAAATATATCGGACGCATGTTGACGTGGTCACGTTGGTTTGAAGCGACTTTTTGGAACACAGTTGTCCATGGAATTCTAATGCTGGCAGGGTGGATAGCTATAATCCTGGCTTATGCGAAAGCTATCGGAGAAAACTCACTAGCGGATATTGGCTATTTGACATTGGCGGTCTTGTTGGGATTGAGCGGTTACGTTTTGGCGTTTCTAGTGGTTCGCCGGAGTGTTTTGGGGGTGAGCGACCATCCGTCAGCGTATCGACGGGGCTCGATGGCCCGGGAAGCGGTTCTGGCGGGTCTTTTCATGCCGTTGACACATTGTTTTTTCTTTTTGGGGTTGGTCACGGCCATTTTTTTTCGCCATGTGAATTGGCGTGGTATCCGCTATTCCATTCGCTCTGCGGATAATGTCGAGGTTCAGGGCTATCGGCCTTTTGTATCTGGTGAAGACTCGAATTCAGACTCCTTATAGTTGAGCGGTTATATCAACGCATGTATCGAGCCCTTTTCTGCTCGCTAGCATAACGTTCGCTTCTGTCGAACGATTTGCCACAACGGGGCAAGTTCCCCGTGCTCTTACTTGACAACAGCGAAGGGCTGTTAGTAGGTTGGTTGGCAAGGTCGAGTTCGATCGGAATCCCATGGATGCATAAACTCTCGGATAACATTTGCCTGAGAATTTTTGGCTGCGGCGTAACGCCGGAGAGACCAAGTTGATTCCGTTGAGTCGATTCCCATGACGTTAGGGGTGATTGCGCATCAAACGAAAAGATGTGTCCCCTGAAAAATGACAAGGCGAGTCTCATTGGCCTGTTTTCATTGAGGCTTGCTTTGATTGCTGAGTAAATTTTGAAAATGGAATTCGATTTCCCCGTTGTGCATCCGTTGGACGATTTCAACGCTTCAGGAATGAAGAGGCCCAGGCACGATCGCCATTTTCAATCGATTTCTTTCAAAGGAGTATTTGATGATTCGAAATTTGATGTCTTGTGTTGCCATTTTGGCAACTCTGTGTTGCGTCACGACTGTGAACGCACAATGCAATTCGTGCGGGACTTCCATGCCAGCGTACAGCCAACCCATCTCGGCTGGTGTGAGCTATGGTCGCCCTGTTTACAGCAACTCGAACTACCGCAACTCAACCTACACTACTGCTTACAGCCAACCTATGCAGTATTCGAGTCAACCTGTGCAGTACATGCCTGCTGCAGGCTACTCACAATCAGCGTCGAGCAACTGTTCAGGTTGTGCTATGCCCGCTCAAACTTGGACTAGTTCCAATTCGGGATGCTCACCATGTGGTCAGGTCAATCGCGGTGGACAGGCCAATTGGTCTCGTCCGATGCGATCTAATTGCGGTGGATGCAACCAAGTCCGCTATGCTCAGCCCGTAAACATGGGTTGTGGTGGTTGCCAACAGGTCTCGTACGCACAGCCGATGAATTGTGGTTGTCGCCAAGTCGCCTATGCAGGTTGTGGCGGATGCAACACGGGTTGCAATACAGGATGCAATATGGGTTGCGGTCAAGTGATGACCAATGGTGGTTGCGTTAACTGTGCCAACTCGGTTCAAAGTGGCGTTATCATGGGCAGCGAAGCTGTTCCTGTTGAGCCAACAGCCAATGGAACCAATCCAGACGCGGGTACTCAGCCAGAACCCACGGCCGACGACAACCAAGGTTAGTCCTTGGTGACACGGTGCCTTTTCCTGCTCTGAGTTGATTCTTGCTCCGGTGGAAACAATAAATTGCGTTACAAAAAACGACGTCTGATTGATTTCAGGCGTCGTTTTTTTATTGATCGCCGTTCGAGAGCAATTCAAGGTTGACGCTGATCTCAAACAAATTTTGATCCATTACCGTATGCATTGACACGCTGGCAATGGTAAACTGTTGTTCCCATGGTCGTCGGCCACCTCATTCCCCAGGATTTTTTTACCGACGTATTCACCGTCAGTTGAATGTTCATTGTTTCCGCAGTCGGGACGAGAATTTGTCGGCCAGTTCGAGAATTTGCGTTTTCTCAGCATCAGAAAACACGACGCGGCTAGTGGCGACTCCGATCAGAAAGACGACCAGGCACGCGATAGCACCCGAGATGGGCAGGAGAAGAATCATCGGCAGCAGAACGGCCATCCAGCACCCAATATCCGGGGGACAGCCATAGTAGGCATTGGCCGAAAAGAGAATAACCAGAGCCATAACGTTGCCGATGGCGGTCCCTAAAACGGCGCCCCACAAACCATATTCGGGTATCAGGATTGCATTGAGCAGAATATTGATCAACAGGCCAATCCCCATCGCTCCCGTCGCCACCTTGCCCTTCTCAATCACCCACAAGAAATCTTGTGAGACGGTGAGGATACTGAACCAAGTGCAATAAATTAGTGTCATGGGGAGAACGGCAAACCCCGAGTCATATTTGCCTTCGAGCAAAACGTTGAAGACAAAAGGTGAGATGGCCAAAAGTCCAACGTTCGCTGCCATCATTCCCATGGTCGATAGTTTGATCGTCCAATTTACTTGGGAACGTGCTTTAACCAGGTCACCATCAGCCCAGGCCTTGGCGACATACGGTAACAAGAGTCCGCTCAGCATCGCGGCGACGCCGACCATGAGGAGCGGGATCACCCGGCCGCTATGATATTGTCCCACCAGGCCTTGAGCCACTTCGTAGCCGCCTTGGCAAAAATGAATCAGCATATAGCGATCGGAGAGCTCAAACAGATTATGAATAAAATTGGACATCCACCACCAAACGGCGTAGGGGGCCAGTCGCAGCATGATCTGTTGGAGCTTCAGGGGAGTCGCGGCATCATCACTGACGGTCGTCCGGTAATACTTTAAGTACCAGATCGCGGGGATAGCACCCAATAGCGAACTGGTTAAAAAGGCCCACATGGCGGAGGTGCTGCCATGAGGTGCCACCCACAAAAATAACACGCCAAAAACGGTGAAGCTGACACCGGACACAAATCTCATCATCGTCGCCAAGCGAATTTGGCGCATGGCTTCGATCAGCGATGTCAAATAATTCAGGAATGTCAAGGCGATTAACGTTCCGGCCATCAGGTACATCATCGCCTGATTCGTGCGTGTTCCCAAAATTTGTTGGCTGTAAAATTCGGGAAACAGAACCATCGAAAGGGCCACAACAAGTGTTGAGCCCGAACAGATCCAGCTGATCTTGCTCAGAAACGATTTTAGTTGCCCCTCACGGTAATAGTGCTCAACAAATTTGCCGAAGGCCCCTGGCAATCCGAGCACTGCTAACGGCGCCAGGGTCATCAAGAAACTGTACATCATCGACCATTGACCCAGTTCCTGGTCGGTCATCAGGCGGCAAAAAAGTATACCCCTTACGCCGCCGAGAGCACGTTGAATCACCGTCAACACCAACGCAAACAGAACTCCAAACGCCAAGGATTCAGTCGACAAGGCCTGCTTCCTCGTTGCCGAGGGGATGGATAGCTGAGTTGTTTCAGAAGCAACGCTCATGGCGGATTCGAAGGGGTGTTGAAAAGAATTCGAGTCTCGAGATCTAAAATTCTTAATGGGAAATGGAGTGGATAAGCAGACACCCAAGGGGGAGCGTTTTACTGCCCAACGGGAACCGCAGGATCTGAAAAAGGATCGGTGAATTGTGGGACACAATTGCGCCGCGAGACGCTTAAAGACAGCGTTTTTTGCGATTTCTTTGGTTTTCAGGGCATCCCTTGAGAGAATCATGGAATCCCAGGCCCATTTCTGACTGTCCGGGCCCTTGCCCGCCCGTTGTAATCCCTACATCTTCTAATTTCAGGGCAATTGGCAATCCAGACAAACTCGTTAAATCCTTGACAATCAAGCAGTGAATAGCCTAGATTGCCTGTTCATTATGCGGTTTGCAAGCCGGCTGTTTCTTTCAAGGTTTTTTCGCAAAACATGAGTGACGATTCTGCGGTCATTTCCCGTGACCTTAAACTACCTTTGGAAAGTGTAACGGTATCCATTCGTTTAATCGACGAAGGCAATGCCATTCCTTTCATTGCGCGCTTTCGTAAAGACCAAACTGGAGGGCTCGACGCTGACCAGTTGATGTCCATCAAACAACGGACGGGGGAGTTGCGGGCGCTGGCAGATCGCAAAACTTTTGTTCTAAAGTCAATCGAGTCCCAAGGGAAATTGACAGAGGCCTTGGCTAGTGAAATCGACAAGGCCACCAATAGCCGTCGCGTCGAAGATCTATACCTGCCTTTCAAAGCGAAAAAGCAATCGTTAGCGCTGACCGCGCGGCAACAAGGCTTGGAGCCTCTGGCCAATGAAATCTTTAATGGTGAACGACCCGATGTCGACTTGCCCTCGCGGGCTACGGAATTCGTGCGCGTCGACAAAGGCCTAATGGGTGTCGATGACGTCATTTCCGGCGTGGGTCATTTGATTGCCGAGCGTTTGAGTGAACGGAGTGATTTGCGGCGCGAGCTCCGCAAGGTGATCTGGAGCACGGGCGAACTGACCTGCCGGTTATTGAAAAATGAAGAGGATTCCAAGGAGGACGGAACGTCTCCAGGTGAAGGTGTCAGTGATTCCGCTGCACCCTTGAAACCTGAAAAAGAAAACAAAGGCGATAAAGCCAAATCGTCGGCCAAACCGGACGTGGAGCCAACCGCGAACGTGGTCGAAAATGCCGAGATGGCCACGGAGGCAACCCTTGATTTAGCTGCCCCCATCGCAGACATTCGACCTGCCGATGAGGCAGCCGCTAAATCTGCGGATGACGCTGGCTCGCAAGGCGATTCGACACGGCCCGTCCAAACACAGACCGTCGAGACACAGACCGTCGAGATACAGGCCGTCGAGATACAGGCCGTCCAAACACAACCGACAGAAACAGCCTCATTGCCTCCCGACAGTGACGGTGCACTGAGCAGCCCAACCGTGCCCGATTCATCGACTGCGATTCAAGGAGACCCGTCCATTGCGGAACATGTGGCTGCCACAGAAACGCCGGCTGCCAAGGCCCCTGAAGCGACGGGGGCCCCTGAAGCGACGGGGACGACGAGTGATTCGGTTATCACTGCGGGAGTCGCCCCAACAAATTCCGAAAGTTCCGAAAGTTTAACAACGGGTGCCGGTGCGGAGGCAACACCGGTTGGCCCGGTTGGGAACGAAGCCCCGCCAATCGTGGCAACGCAGGCTCTTCCGAAAAAGCGTAAAAAGAAAAAGAAGAAAAAGTCGACCCCGCATCCGTTTGCCGATTACAACGACTTCTCAGAATCGATCCGCAAGATCCCTCACCATCGGGTGCTGGCGATCAACCGCGGTGAACGGGGCGGTCAGATCAAAGTTAAGCTGAAGGTTGATTTTGCCAAGGTCGAGGCGGTGGCACTGGAACTATTGGTCCGGCCGGATCATCCCTTCAAGAGTTTTGTAGAAGATTGTGCGCGGGATGCCTTGAGCCGGTTGGTTTTGCCAAGTCTTGAGCGTGAGGTACGCCGCGAATTGACCGATGCTGCCGAGCGACATGCCGTGCAGGTATTTGCTCATAATTTGAAGGGGCTACTCTTGCGGCCTCCGGTTCGCGGCAAACGCATTTTGGCGATCGATCCCGGTTATAAAAGCGGCTGCACCGTGGCTGTCTTCGATATCAACGGCAATTTTCAAAGTACCGATCGTATTTCGATCGTCGGCAACGAACAACGCCGCGAAGAGAACCGCAAAAAACTCGCGGAATTCGTGCGGAAGTTTGATGTTAACCTGATTGCCATTGGCAATGGAACCGCTTGCCGCGAAGCTGAAAAACTCGTGTCCGATGCGATTGCTCAGGATCTGAGCGACCTGTCGGTTAAATACGTGATTGTCAACGAAGCGGGAGCCAGCATTTACTCGACGAGCGAAATCGGCAAAGAAGAATTGCCCGATCAACCGCCGAACGTTCGCAGTGCCGTCTCGATTGGACGTCGTATTTTAGATCCGTTGTCGGAACTCGTGAAAATTGCGCCCGGCAATTTGGGAGTCGGCCTTTACCAACACGACATCAAAGCCAAACATTTGGCCGAATCGTTGGATGAGGTTGTCGAGTCCTGCGTTAACTTTGTCGGTGTGAATACGGCTACGGCCAGCCCTGCCCTGTTGGCATATGTTGCCGGTTTAAACCAATTGACGGCCCGACGTTTGATCGAGCATCGCCAAGAAAAGCCGATTACAAATCGGCAGGAACTCAAGGAAGTACCTGGGGTGGGGGAAGCCACGTTTGTTCAATCAGCGGGTTTTCTCAGGGTCTTTGGTGGCACGAATCCGTTTGACGAAACAGCGATTCACCCGGAAAGCTATCCCATCGCCGAAAAAGTGTTGGAGAAGATCTCCGTGGCGCCTGCGACATGGTTGGAAGCGCGGCGAGGCAGCGTGGCCGCTCATCCTGCGGCAGCCAATGATGAAACTAATGCGAACGCGCTTTCTGCCGAAATCTTGCAAAAGCTCAATAGCTTGAACCCAATTGAATTGGCCAAAGAACTGAGCGTGGGTGAGTTGTTGATGCGGGATATCATTGAGTCCCTGATTCGCCCAACACACGACCCTCGGCAGGACGGAGACGCCCCCGTTTTCCGCAGTGGGATCATTAAAATCGAAGACTTGAAACCGGAAATGGAGTTGCAGTCTCAGGTCGTGAATGTCGTCGACTTTGGCGTGTTTGTCGACGTAGGCTTAGGCTACAGTTGCCTTGTGCATGTGAGTGAATTGTCGGCCGGGTTCATCAAAGATCTCTACCAGCAATATGCGGTAGGCGATCCCTTGATGACCTGGGTGAAAGAAGTCGACGTATCGCGGCGACGCGTAAAATTGACGGCGGTGAAGCCAGGGACTCCCAAACAGGAACGACGACCTCGGGCTCCGCGTGAAAGATCGGCAACGTCATCTGGGCGACCTGCAAGCCAAAACCGACAAAACGAATCACAGACAAGTGGTCAGGCAGTCGGGGGCAATCAAACGGGTGAACGACGAAGGCCATCGGGCGAGTTTCAAAATCGCGGTGGTCAGACGACCGGTCGACCCGGTTCGAACGATCGCCGGCCTCAACGACGGGACAAACCAAGGCCCGGAAACCAAAAGTTCAACCAGGCCAAAGTCGAACGTCGCGCAAAACCCAAACCAGTTGCTCCGATCACAAAAGAGATGCTCAAGGGCGAGAAGCCGATGAGATCCTTCTCGGATTTGGCGCAGTTCTTTACCAAGAAAAAAGAAGACGGCTCAGACGAGTGACATGCCAGTAATTGTTTGAGAATAAATTCCCGGATTGGCCGGAATGCATTAGCGTCCGGTTCGGTTCATAACCGAGCGTTGACCCACTCCGGCGAATTTAAAAAACTGGCCGGGGAATTTAAAAAACTGGATTGTGTAACCGGCCTATTCCTCAGGAATTGTTCGGGACGAACGTCTCGAATTAGCCCGATTGGGGTTAACAGCTAGTAGCCGATGGTTGAGCGCAGCGACACCACCGAAAGGTCATTACCAACGCCATTGCACCCTGACAGGGTGCCAGCGACGTTCTCGATTCGCCCGTCTCGCCTCTAAATCGGTTTGCTGAAAAAGAATACGAAATCGGACCGGTGATCTCGCGAGGCTTAAAGGACTAACAACGGCCATCAATACCTTCGACGCCGCCAAAATCAAACGCCGGACTTTTTTTGGGACAAATCCCTAGTCATCGACCGAATTCAAGAACGGATCAATTCCGGCATCTTGCAGGCTCTTTTGTCGTTCTTTTTCTCGTCGGGCTAGGATGAGGCGATCGATCAGGTACCGGTGTTCGACTCGGGCTTGAGCCGCTGTGAAGTAGCGATAGTAACTCTTGCTATTCAGAAGGCTGGCATGCTCGTACTTTTTCCTTAGTCGTTCGGCCTGGGCATCACCAAAACCGAGTTTGAGGATCTCGTCATCGAACGACACGTAAATTCGGAAGCTGCCAGGATCTCCTTGACGCGAGCCACGGCCGATCAACTGCCAGTCAATTCTGGGACTTTCGTGCAGTTCGGTGAGGATCACATGCAACCCACCTGCATCGCGCACCAAGGGATGAAGCTGGATATCGGTCCCGCGTCCGGCCATGTTTGTTGCCACCGTAACGCGGCCCGGCTGGCCAGCTTGTTCCACAATTCCCGCTTCCCTGTCGAGATATCTGGCGTTCAGGAGCGAGTGGGGAATGTCCCGTTCCTGGAGCGATGCGGATAATGCCTCAGAAGCATTGACAGTCCGTGTTCCAACCAAAACAGCTCGCCCCCGATCGATACATTTCTGTATTTCCGCGACAATCGCTGCATACTTTTTAGCCTTGGACCCGAATACGCACGTGGGCAACTGGTGTCGGCGCACGGGACGATGGGTGGGAATTCGAACAACACGTTTTGTATAGACTTTTCGAATTTCCTTGCGCGACGAGTAAACGGTTCCCGTCATTCCACTAATGTGTTCGTACTTGCGAAATAAGGTTTGAATTGTCATCGTGGCGGCACGTTGAGTGACGGGGCTAACTCGCAACCGTTCTTTCGCTTCGATCGCTTGATGAACTCCTCGCTGCCACTGACGATCGGCTGCGGGGCGTCCGGTGAGTTCATCGATAATGACAATCTTGCCGTTTTGAATCGCGTACTGTTTATCCAATTGATAGTTTCGGCGGGCAATGATTGCGTTGGCGATATAGTCCGATAGTTGGCGATAGGACGATTGAGCAGTGGATGCAATTTCCGGCAGTGACCGAACCAACCGCTGTCCCTCGGGCATGAACTTCACTCCCCGGTCTTGAGGATCGTATTGAAAGTGTTGACCTTCGATAAAGGCAGCGGCGTGAGTCGAAGCCCAGAAACAACAGTCTTCAATAGCCTGTTGCTTGGCCGGATCTTGAACACCCACAACCAACGGCGTCCTCGCTTCATCGATCAAAATACTGTCCGCCTCATCGACCAGGGCATAGAAAGTACCTCGCATCACACCATGCTGATCGCTCCCGGTATCGCGGAGCGCCATGCGATCGCGTAGAAAATCAAATCCGATCTCCTTTGCCGAACCATAGGTGATGTCGCATCGATACGCTTTCCTGCGTTCTGCGTGCGCCAACCCATCGTAGACGACCCCCGTTGTCAGGCCGAGACCAGCATAAACGGGGGCCAAGAGTTCGCGATCCCTCGTTGCCAAGTAATCGTTGAACGTAACCACGTGCATCCCGCGGCCGTAGAGCGATCCGAGGTAAGCGAGCAGTCCCGCAGCAAGAGTTTTACCCTCTCCTGTCTTCATCTCCACGATCTTGCCTCGAGCCATTTCGATCCCGCACAAAAGTTGCACGTCGTAATGCACGATACCCAACTGGCGTCGACAACTTTCGACCACGAGCGCAAAAGCCTCACAGACAAGGCGTTGGAGAGGACGCCCCCCCATCGCTTCGTATTTGAGATCGAGACTGACTGATCTCAGTTCCAGATCAGAAATTCGCTGTAACTGTTGTATTTGTTCTCGAATTTTCTTTATGGACGCATAATGCTTCATTGTCTTGGAATCTACATTTTTTAAATTACAATGTTTTGATGGCGTTGCCTTATTCTCAGTTAATTGTTGCACACTCAACTATATCGTATTGGGAATCAATCCATTAGCTCGCAAAATCCGCACAAGACCGTTGAAAGCACCCAATTTCTCGGGCCAACCCTTGCAAACGGAAATTTATCTCCCCAAGAGTTTCTGGCAAAGATGGTTTCGATGTTCGGTGCGCATTCCGGAATCCTCTGGCGTTTCGACGAAGGGTTTCGAGCCATTGAAACGTATTCGCAGAATGCTGCGCCTGTTTCGGTTCAAATGCGCCAAGAAGATCATGAGAAGATCTTACTCAGAACGATTGAGGGTGGCGATCCTAACTTGATTCACGCCTTAATCGCGGGCTCGAATCAAACTAACCTTCTGCTACTGGGGCGGGTCGGTCGTAGCCCTATTCATGTTGTTGAGTTGATCATTGAAAATCAACAACTCGACAAGCCAGCATTGAAAGTTCTAGAACAAAAATTCCGAGACTATCTGCAACTGATTGGCGCCTCGGAGCATTTGTTCCTCAGCCAAACAAATGCAATGAAACCTCTGTTGTCATCGCCTCATCTATCGACCGAAGGTGAAGACCTTGACACCTTTATGCGTATGATCCATAGCACTATCGATTTGCCGCTGACCGATGGCAACATTGCTAATGAATCGCGGCGAGTCCTCGGTTACGACCGTTGCTCGGTTCTAGTCGACAACAATGGCCGGCAGCGATTGGTTGCCATTAGCGGCCAGAATACAGTTAATCGC
>JBGSIY010000258.1:0-3174 GCA_041742275.1 Pirellulaceae bacterium
CCGATTAACTGAAGACAGAGAAAGGATCCCGCAACAAATACTCGGATCAGGCTCAATTCTTCTTACGCAGGCATTAGCAACCAGTGCTAGGGTCCGAGGAAGATTTTGAACTGGGAACAAAAAAAGATGCCCTGAACCACCAATGCGTTCCGGGCACCCTATTCTATGCGTTTTGAACTGTTCGGCAAATCAAATGTCAGAAATCAATCGACAGGTTGGATTGGCCGCGATCCTTCACAGACCTAATTCGTTTCAGCAGGAACAATGTTAATTCGTCGACCTTCTTGGTCAAACTTGACATGCCCGTCAATCAAGGCAAACAGGGTGTAATCTCGCCCTTGTCCGACGCCGCGACCTGCTCGCCACTTTGTTCCACATTGACGAATCAAAATGTTACCCGCAATTACTTGCTCGCCACCAAATTTTTTAACACCTCGGCGTTGAGAATTCGAGTCCCGACCGTTGCGTGTTGAGCCCTGACCTTTTTTATGTGCCATGGAGAAATTGCTCCCAATTGCGTTTGCTAAAGTTATAAAGTTGTTTTTGTTTGTATGGGTTTGCCGTCGACAATTCGTGAGAAATTTTGTTGAGGCAGCGGAACTACCAACCCGAGACGTGACTCCGTTCAATTACTGAAAGGCCGTCTGTTATCCACTGTCCCTCGACAATATCTACTGTCACGCGATATCAAGCGTCACCCGTTCACCGTTTTGACCGTGAGTCGCCCTATCGATTATTAAATATTCGAACAGGCTGAGACTCGATGAGTCTGACTCTAAAAAAATGGCTCCAGCCTTGAAATAGGCCAGAGCCTTAGGTCGGGCCTCAGATTTTAACGGTAAATCCACAAGTGGGCAAGGCTTCTCAGAAATCGGATGCCCTCCCCCTCTTTTTCCCAGAATTGGGGCTCAAAGCGGATTTGAAACTCACGCGGGACGCCGCCCATTTCCAAAGTGAACTTCCACAGGCGGCCTGGGACCAATTCGAGCAATTGTGACGCGTTAGCAACGTCAAACCCACGCCCATTCAATTCGTTTGCCAGCACTTCCGGGAACTCACCCGCCGTCAATTGGGCTATCGACGGGGATTCCAAGGTCGCATAATCGACTTCTGCGTCCACGCTACCAATTTTGGTTTCGCCGTCGACATTCAAGTTATTTAAATAAATATCCAGTCGGGGGCCAGGTAAATGATACTTTTGGCAGACCTCGATTTGGTCAAGCGGTTTATCGACAAGAGGAATCCCGTAGATAATGGAGTCACGGGTTTGGTCGACGGAATCCCCTGGTCGCCAAAAATTGAGTTGTAGCGTCTTGTGCTGTAATTTCTGGTTGGCATCGGCATCGAATTTTATTTTATAGGCGTTGGTAAGGCCTCGCACGTAAACCGAGATGAAGTCCATATTGGGATTAACATCTTCCCACACGGCAACGGCCCAGATGCCCGGATCGGATTCGTCCTCCATAACCGGAATGGGAGTCGACTCCAGCTCAAATTTATCGAGTAAAGTGCGATTGGGGTCCTCGAATTGTTGAATTGATTTGACGACCGATGGCAGGTAACGGTCGGCATAGGTCACATGTTGATATTCATTGTTGGGATCCACTACCCAGCCTTCGAGTGAGAACTCCGGACGAAACTTCTCAGGCATGACAGGGGCCTCCGTTTCTTCTTCATCTTCTGCCGTTCCCGTTCGGTTTAATTTGTAGACCTGCACTTCCGAGGCGAGTCCCTCTTTGACTTGCTCATATTTAAGACTTTTCCCGGTGTTGCGAACACGATAGGGAAGATAGAAAAAGTTTTTGCGGGTGGTAGTTCCATCGGAATTGGATACCTCCAGCTCGATTTGCCTGAGACCCAAAGTGGCAAATTCGAATGCCCAGACGTCACGAAAGAAGATCACTTGACGAGTCGAACCGAACAAAGTTTCACTCTCGGCAGCAAAATTCGGAGAGTATTTTTCGGCGTCTAAGCCGGGGATTCGCAAGGGTGGCGAAAAGCTATCTTCCGGTCGCAAGTCCGGTTGGATGACTTGGAGAACTCCCGGCGCGAAAGGACGCGGTTCATCGGCTAATTGTGCCTGACTGAAATGGGGGAAACCCAAGGCGAAGACCAGTGCGGCAATGGCAATTTTTTTCATCGAATGAATTCGCTTGCTAATTTGGTTGTTAGTGTCTCTGATAGAAATGCTCAAAATGCGAACCAACGCTTCTGGCTCGCGAGGATTCACAAAGCCGAGAAAACCTGCATTGAAAATCAGCATTCTTATCGGCATTCTGGAACGAACGGAATTTTGCACCATTCCAGTATAGTTAAAACGAGAAAAAACGGTCAACATTTGAGTATTGATCTGAATCGGAGGGCGAAAACCGGCAAACGCCTGTCTGGCATCGACGGTTTTAATGAAGATTCCGATTCCACGGGCCAAGTCCCCCGGTCTTATTTGGGCCAGATCTTCGAGGAATTATACCTTGATTCCGGGGCATCGGAGTCATTATTCAGGATTTTCTCGGCGAGCGGAAGCCTTATCCGCCGGGGAGTTTGTTTTGTTCAAATGAGAATCGGCAGCTGGTTTTTGCGAGTGAGGCGGATCTTCCCGCTGAAAACTGTTTTCGTCCTGATAGAGAGCATCCAGATCTTGGGCCTGATATCCGGGGCTTTTTGACCGTTCTAATTCCAGACGATAGGCGCGGACGATTTCCGTCTGAATTCGCTCGCGGGCATCCATGTTTACTGGATGGGCAATGTCTGTGAACAACTTACGGCGTCCATCGGCGCGAACCTCGACCTTGTTGGGCAATGCGACCCCGCATTCATTGCAGAACTTGGACGTAAGGTAGTTTTTGGTTTGGCATTTTTTGCAAACGGCGGTCATCTTCCGGCTAGGCATAGCGACGAATGGCCCGCGTTCCCCGTCAATCACTCTCAAGTCGCGAACGACAAAGCAATTGTCGAGCGTGATTGTGCAGAAGGCCAAAAGTCGCCCTTCCTTTTTTGTCAGAAGTTGTATTTTGACATCAGTGACTTCCATCGATCGTTCCTAAACATTTGGCAAATTCGCCAACTCATTCGCGCCTCTGAGGTCCGAATGAGTCGAACCAGAAATCGTATGACAGACGTAAGCTTTGACTTCCGGGCATCGTGATTCAATGGCTCGCGCGGCGATTCGAGCTC
>JBGSIY010000259.1:0-2160 GCA_041742275.1 Pirellulaceae bacterium
TCCGATCCCGACAATCAATGCATCTACCAACTTGCTACTTCGTTCAATCACGTTCAAATGTCCCAACGTGATCGGATCGAACGAACCGGTGTAGACTGCTTTTTTCATAACCGCACCTTGATTACCCATGGAACTATGTAGATTGCTGATCACTTAGAACCTATCCCAGAACCAATTAGCCGGTGGGCACTAGCCCCCGGTTTATTCGGTCGAACCGGACGCTAGCGCGTTTCGGCTGATGTTTCCGATCAGTCTTGGGATTGGCTCTTAGTTAATTTTTGTAGTGCCGCGATCAATTTTTCAATATCGCTTTGATCGTTGTAGGCGTGGGGTGCAGCCCTTAGCCGACCTCCGCGGTAACTCACAATCACGCCGTGGGCTGGGAGCTGGTTCTTCAGTGCCGAACTATCGGTTCCCGGCAAATCGAATTGAACAATTCCGGATTTGATAGAGTCACTGGATCGATCGCTATAAACGACGGCTCCGATTTTTTCCAATGCCACACAGAGCTGGTCGGTCACCTCCAGAACGCGCGAGGCAATTTCTGACTGGTCGTGTCGCAAACCGAATTCCTTCAGCGTTTCCAAGCTGGCCAGTAACCCGATAAAGCCGGCGAGGTTCTGCGTACCGCTTTCGTACCGGCTGGCTGCATTGCGAATATTGAGTTCGACCCGACTGTAATCGTTTCCTTGGGCAACACTGTTCCAACCGACGTTAATCGCTCGAATCAATGGCAAGAGCTCTCGCTTGATATACAAAACGCCAGCTCCCTCGGGACCACACATCCATTTATGACCATCCGCTGCCAAAAAATCGATCTCGGCATCGCGAACATCCAACGGAAATACCCCTAGCCCTTGGATTGCATCCAAGAAAAACAAGGCCCCCGCATCATGGGCCACACGAGAAATTTCTTTGGGGTCCAAACGATATCCCGAGGCATAGCCGACCCAACTAGCGGTCACGATCCGAGTCCGCGAATCGCAAGCCTCGGCCAATCGATTGGGGCAAACTCGCAATCCATCCAACGGCACGGTTCGCACCTCCACACCTCGGCTGGCCAAATGCAGCCAGGGATAAACATTCGACGGGAACTCACCGGCTGGCATCACCACATTATCACCCGGTTGCCACGGATACCCCTCGGAGATCATATTGATACCGAAGCTGGTATTGGGAACTAATCCAATTTCATCGGGCTCGGAATTGATCAGTTCGGCAGTCAGGTTTCGCAGGCGTTCGAATTGTCCCGACCACTCCGGCCAGACGGCATCCCCCTCTAAAAGGGCCTGCCGAGCCCATTTTTGGATCGCATCAAAACTGGCTTGAGGAATCGGCGCAACCGCGGCATGGTCAAAATAGGCCCATTTTTGGGTGACAGGAAAGGCGTTTCGCATGTCCAAAATCGAGCGTTTCGAGACAGCGCCGGCCGAAAGGGTGCTGTTTGTGTTCATAGTCTAAAATCCCTACCAGGCAGAATAATTGGATTGATTCCCCAACTTTAGGGGAACGTTATAACTTGTAAAATGGGATATAAAGGAACAAAAAAATATAGGAATCGGTTTTTTTGCGATATCTTAGCGGTCATCTGTGGATGACACCAGCAAAAGGCCAATTATACTACTTGAGAAGTAGTTGTTCCGTAAGACTTTGCGCCTAACGCAAAAATGAGTTAGGTGAATCCGTATTTCAATTGGGGAATCCTGCGTAATGCAGAAAGGTTTTTGCATCTTTGCTCTGGCGGTCGCGGGATTGGTATTTCTCCTATTCCTTGCCGATTTAGTATTCGGCATGGCGGGAATGACTAATTTGGCGCCGTTTCGGTACGCAAATAATATTGTCGATATCGTGTTTACGGTTTGCGCTGGCATTGTCGTTGTATTAAGCTGGTTAACGTACCGCCAACAACACTAATGCTCTCGAGTTCGTCTCGTCTGCCCGCATCTCCAACCACATCTGAGCCCATGTAGGCCCCGGCGCGAGCACGATTTGACGGCGCCCACCCCGATTTTTTAGCGCAGGCCTCTATTTGAACCACCGGCCACTTTTTTTAAAAAAAATCCCTGCGTCCGTTTCCCAGGGGCTCATCCCTAGTTATAAAAATCGGTTGGGGAAAACTCTGAATGTGCGGGGCCATCTCATCCCCTGCATCGAACGGAG
>JBGSIY010000260.1:0-3777 GCA_041742275.1 Pirellulaceae bacterium
GAGCTACATTTCCACCGTTGGCCGTTGACCTGAGGTTGGCCTGTGTCACATCAACCAGAATGGCAAAATTGCTGGCGTTAACCGAACCATCAAGTAGCGAGGCTGATACCGTCACCGTTTGGCGATATTGCCACGATGAGTTGTACCATGCCAGACTGACCTCCGCTGAATAGAGTTCCTCCATATCAAAGACAGCGGTGAAACCCTGAGCCAGTGCCTGAACTGCTCCTGTCGAGGCGTACTCCAGTATCCAGTCACCGTCGACACCCGTTACATCGTCCGAAGCGAACACGTCGGCGGCGGTCAACTGGGACAGCGCATCAAGTAATTGCAATCCAGTCGGATCACCCGCCACGTCGCAACCCAACAAATAGATG
Organism: Pirellulaceae bacterium; assembly: GCA_041742275.1. Classification (GTDB taxonomy): domain Bacteria; phylum Planctomycetota; class Planctomycetia; order Pirellulales; family Pirellulaceae; genus BJ22. The sequence goes on from JBGSIY010000260.1 coordinate 378, forward strand.
CTGGTGCTTCCGTTGAAACTTTCCGCCAGAAAACTCCAGGCGTCCGCCGTTGTCTGCAAGTTGTTTGCGTCAATCCAATCGCTACCTAACTGAAACGCTCCCGAGACACCGTGCGAGAGTATCGATAGCGTTTCGATTTGGGATCCACTGTTGGCAGCCCAAGTTCCAACTTGATTTAAGATATCGCTGGCCGCTTGCAATTCGCTGTTGTAAACGAACACCAGCGCATGCTGACGCACCGCGCCGATCAAAGCTTCCGAATCGTCAAGTCGGCTGTCGATCAAAACCACGTCTCTCGCTACCAGTTGATCCAGCGAAGGTTGAGACGGATCAAGCCCTGTTTCAATGGCAAACTGCCAATCCGCTTCCGCTGTTTCAACACCCACGCCATTCCAGAATGCTTCCGCCTTCGCTCCGATCAAATTCGCGTACAACACGACATCTGTCGCCGATGACGCGATTCTCAATTGCTGAACTTCGTTGCCCCATAGATGATTTCCCACCAACACTGTGGCGTCGCTATGAAGCACTAGCCCTGCATCCGAGAAACCGGTGATGCCCAGCCCCATGATCAGGCTGCCATCACTGCCCGCGCCTAATACCAATCCAGACCCGGTACTCACCCAACTTCCGTCGATGACAATCGCCTGCGAATATCCATCGATCGTGATGGAATCGGTAATTTCAGGCAGAGTTTCCAGCAGATTGATCGTGTGCAATCCACTTCCCTCAACCGCAAATCGAATCGTATCGTGCCCCGCCAGCGCGTTGGCGTCCAAGATGACTTGCCGCAGCGAACCAGTTCCGCTGTCGTTGGTGTTAGTCACCGTGAAGGTATCGAGCAATCCAGTCCACTCGGCTTGCAGCGCGACACTGATGACCACCTGTGTTTCGATGTTGCCGATCTCAAACTCCAAAAGCCAATTCCCGTTCAGCGACTGCGATCCGACTAACGTTTCGCTCGCCGCAAGGTCAGCCTCCGTCCATTGGGCGATAAGTTCCAACAAATCGCGACCATCTTGGCTGCTGGCAAGTTCGCAACCGTAAAACAACAAATCGCCACCGGGTTTTAGCCTACTGGACCAAGCGGCAATCTCCGTTTGACGATTTTCAACCGACGAAGCATCTACCCACGTGTTTCCGATCTTTACCGCACGATCAGTGCCGTGGGTGATGAAATGAAATGCGTCGAGTGGCTCATTAAGCTGCAAAAGATACGCATCGATTTGCGCCAGCCCATCGGAATGACTGTCGATCAATGCGACATATAACTTCGTGCCGTCACCTCGCTGCTGATTTAAATCCGCCAGAATCAGTTCATAGTCGGCGACATGGGTATCGACAAACACGGCCTCCACACGAGTGCCGCGTTGATTGTTTTCGTCCTGCAAATCCGATCGATCGACAAACTCATTTCCATCGTCATGTTCTGCATCGTCTGAAAAGTCGACGGCCTCCAACGATTCATTATAGCTAGAGAAGCCGGTACCATCTTCTTCGCTCGACACCGAAGGGCAGTCAATCACTTCTCCAGCAACGTCAAGTTCCGCCATGAAGTCTTCGAAATGTTTATCGTCTAAAGAAAGGCCGGAACAGGCCACGAATTCTTCGCTGCACATGGCCATCAATTCGGCCGTCTGCAGATCGATCGATTTGTCCAGATCAAATGGATCGTTAGGGGCCTCCAGCAGGCCGCCCAGCGGGGAAGCATCGTACAGAACCCTCTCTTCCAGGGTTTGCATTTTGGGGAAAGTAATCTTTTCGGTCGCATGCACGGAAGTTCCGCCCATGAGCGATTGGATGACGAAACGCCAGCCATCGAAAAAAGATTTGCCTAATGTACTCATGCCGATCTTCGACCCAACGTTCAAAATGTGCGCGCTGATCCAGCGCCTTCAATAGAATCCGTATTTTGTTAATCGGTGTTAAATAAAGACAATCAGGAAAGAAAGTCGGGACGCGTTGACTTTTCTGACCATTCGTTAGGGATTGTTTCGGTCTTGCAGAGAACATCGGTAACGCCAGAAATTTGAACAGTGTCTCGGAAAAAATCACTGTTTGGGTGTGAGGTCGTGCAGGTTGTAGGGTTTTACGCGAACAAAAAATTGAAGAGGGAGTGTAAAATCTGAATCCCAGCTGGATGCTAAAAACGTAATAATCAACAAAATCGTGAGAATCAATCAAATATGTATTCAAAAGTTGCTTCTACTTTTTGCTGATCTCGTCGAATTCCAAAGCCCAGTAACCGGTTGACTTACTCAGATAAAAACACGAGATCGCTTTCTGCCATCTCTTCGCACTAATTCTTGGTGTCATAGATAACGCTTACGAACTCATCAACTGCAGTTTTCAAAACACTTCGGCTTCCGCCGTATTTACGACACGCGTTCTGTCCATCAAACTCCGCAATATCGTTTGTATTTAACTTTTACCAAGAAGATCGACCGCTTTTTACATGTGCTGGAACCGAGAACATTTTTTGATGGTTCCCCGCTGGGGGTGGTGAAAGAAAGCTTTCAAACCGCGTTTGATTTAAACGAAGAGCCAAAAACTGAGTCTCGTCGATTTTGAACCCGGGTTTGAAAGGGAGAATGCGGTTGGCAACGTCGGGACGATGTACGAATCGATGGTGACGTGGCATTCTGGGAGAGATGCAAAAACCTTCCCAATCAGTTCGACCTTAACGGTCCTTTACCGAAATAAATCGATCTGTCGTACCGGTACCTAATCCTATTCAACCCGTTTTTGGCAGTTTTCCCGAAGGACCAACTCCGAAATCTAACCAGTCAGCCCCGCACTTCTAAAGATGTCAATCTGTAGTGATCAGCTAATCTCAAACACCTGTGACGGTTGTACGGCAACTAGTAATCACCCGGTCCTCTGTTGGTTGCAATCCGATTAATCAGACTAACTCGAATATGGCGATGAACTCTCATAATCTGACTTACCGCAGGAATATACTTCATGAAAAATTGGCTGATCGTAGCGCTCATCTCCCTGAGTGTGATTATCGCGTTGAAAGCGCGAGAAAATCACAGCAATAGCGTTGCGCGCCACGATCTGCTCGAACATTCTCAAATGACTGTCGCTCAGAAGTCAGATTTGCCGCCCCCCCTGCCCCTTTCCAATCTCACAAAAGACGATAGTCCGTGTCATCTTCCTCATGAACCGGAAAGATTGCCAGACAACGAGTTCAGAAATCTGTCACAACTCGGATTTGCGGCGTTACCCGCCATAGAGACGGCCAAAGGGGACTCTAACGATACCGAATTGGAGTTAACTTCTTCAGACATTGCAGCAGAAATCGACCCGTATGGAGGAATTCAATTTAATGAACTTCCATCAACTCCGCCTTCGATTGACGATTCTCGAGGCAAGACTTCCGATTCATCGCGGGACG
>JBGSIY010000261.1:0-2275 GCA_041742275.1 Pirellulaceae bacterium
TCAGCGATGATCAGGGTCGAGCTCCCGACGCGGCCGATGATCCTGATTCCCAAAATGTACTGTTTGGCAAGCCTGTGGGGGTACAAGTCGGATTCGCAATGAAAAAGAAGACCATTGATCAATCTGGTAGTATTGATTTTGAAGAATCGGGATACCGTATCATTGACGTTATCGACGTGCGAGCCGGCAAGCTAGATTTTTCATTCAGCAAACGAAACCTCGCAAAACATTTGAAAATCGTTGACTCTTCCAATTGGGAAATCGGGACGCCCGCCGTTCAGCTTTCCAAGGATGTTTCGCCTTGGTTCGTCGGACATGAAATTACCATCTCCTGGCCACGCGACGATTTTTATCAAACCCGCACTGAACCGGTGGCCCCTGGTGATCGACAAAATTTTGGGGTGTTCAACTTTCCGGGCGGCGACACAGAACCTCCCCTTGTTCCGTTTACATGGGCTTGTACTTTTGCAACCAATGGCGATTTGGCCGAAAACGGAATGGTCATGCTAGACGATTATGACCCCAATTCTGACGACCCAAATGACTTAGCAATTGGCACAACTCTCAAGTCCTTAGAATGCGTTCGCAAGATGTATGGGGATCTTTATCAAGGCGCCATTTATGTGGGTATTGACAACCCTTATAGCCGCCAACCAACGGCGCTATTGAACCGAGATTTAATTCCTGTTCGACCTGAACGATGCGATTTGAAAATTAAATTCAAAGCCAAAAGCAGCGCCAACCTAGTTTATGATGATGAAGTCGTCACCATTTCCGACATTAGACTCACGCAAACTGTTTCGGCTATGGTGCCTCGCAAGAACGATCAAGGGTCAATCGTTTACGATCAAAGCGGCAGAGCCATTATGGAAAAGAAAACCTCGACTCAGTCGTTTAATCTTGAAGACATCGACGTGACCAAGCGGAATTTTACCGCTGCATTCCGTAATCTTTTCCTGATTAACTCACCCGATGCCGAGCTGACCCTTACCTTCAGTATTTCGGCCGAGGATGAAGACGAAGAGGAATACGAAAAAGAAAATATTTCCGTGGCCTTTCAACCTGGTGATACCATTGACATTCGGATGGAAGAAATTTTCCCCGAACTCAACAAATAGGACTGATGGGAAATCAGCAGCTCGGGAGTAGCGGAAGACTCTCGAGCTGTTTGCCCGCAGGCGGAGTGTGCACACACTCGGTTTTGATTTCCCCACCCGGATATCGATGAGATTGTATTTTTGATCATGGTTGCGATAGCCGTAAATTGGGGGCTCTGAATGTTTTTAGTATGCAATATTTACAAATTTACATTATTCTACCCTGTGAATTGGCCATGCTTCCTAACATTGACCGTGCTGGCGTTGTTCCCATTATCGGCTCAAACCGACCCTGCGAAAAAAAGTAGCGGTTTCACACAAGATCCGTTTTTGGTTTTGGGTCGAGACACTCGTGAGCGGAAGCTCCAAGTTCTCGTTACGGCCTTCAAAGAAAGTTCCACGCGGTTTACTGCGACATTCGCAAGTCGCAATGATGGCAACGACCAGTGCGTGATTCATTGCTCGCTGTTTTTCCAAGACTGGCCAACCATCAAGTCCGAATGTGCCAAGCGGTTTCCCAATGATCAGCTGGAACGAGTGCTGGCCACCGATCTGCCACAACGATGGAAGACAAAACTAATCGTTCAATCGGAAGACTCAACAGATATTTTGATGGAAATGCCACGCAACCAAGTCACAGAGGACGACTATTTTATCTGGGACGATGACCAATTGGTTTTTTCGTTCGTATTGAACGACGCGACGATCCGGCATCAGCTTGGAAAACCACTGCGGACGTTATTCGACGAAATTCGGCAGGGCAATTCCAAGTTGGCTTTCCAAGTACCACTCCCCTTTGCAGAAAAAGGTTCCGCACCGCCAAATAAGTACACTTACATGACCGATGAAATGACACAAGATGGAACGTTAGATGTGATCTCAATCGACGAGTGGAATAAGCGATTTGCCAAAGCCGTTCGCTGGGAGAAACCCTTTCCTTCGCCAACTGCCGAAACAACTGCCACTCAGTCGGCAGCCTCACAAGAACTGGAGAAGTTGATGCATTCGTCGCTCATCACACCCGTCGAAAACGATGCAAAGGTTGGCTCGCAAGTCAATTTGAGTAAACTAAAGGGGACTTCAATTTCCCTGTCAGGCGCCATTGCCAGCCCTTTCCAGTTAGTTATCCCCTGGTCGGAATTTGACCTCAGGCAAAATGGTACCTTTATTGTCAAATA
>JBGSIY010000262.1:0-3892 GCA_041742275.1 Pirellulaceae bacterium
TCCATGGTGCGTGGGAATCTGGAACTAAGTCGTGCGTTGTTGCCCGTCCATGCCGGCCCCATGGTTCATGAGAGAAACAGCAACGATGCGTTTTCGGAGCGACGCGTCAACCTCAACATCTGCGTCACTCCGGACAAAGTGGAAATTCATATTCGTGACCAAGGGCCCGGGTTTGACATAAGCATGGTTCCCGAGCCCTGCGCGGCGGAGGGTTTTCAGGACGGGCACGGTCGCGGTTTGGTCTTGATGACCAGTTTTATGGATGAGGTCAATTTTTCCGATTCGGGACGCGAAGTCGTTATGGTGAAACACAGCATTAATTCGCCGTTGAAGCCTCGTTGATCGGTGAAGAGCGGTCTCAGCACAACGAATCCCTGTTCCTCAAGGCCTTTCTCTGTTTCTTATAGCGATCCTTGCTTGCGAAAAATCGCTTGGAAAACGGCTTTGGCAACGAACGAGTCGTTTTGCCTCGATATTTTCACTTATCCGATGTCGGGCTTTAGCCTTTTTTCCGGCACGATTATTGAACGTGAGCTCACTCCCTTGAAATTCATCCTGTTCGGATACGTCGACGATGGGTCTGTTTAGTGACCGCCGTCTTTAATGGCTTCGGGCAATTTGGGGTCAACGATTCCCATGGCACCGCGGCCGTTGTCGCGGATGCGATTCTCGTAATCTTGCACGATATCGTCATTGTCGGCTGACCAAAATTTTTCTTTTATCTCGCGGTTGGCAGGAATGTCTAGCGGACGAACTAGGCGGAATCCGGCTCCCAAAGCGGGTGAATCGGTATACCACCAGGGGCTGCGAGGAAAGTTGGGATCTTCCAGTTTCCATTCTTCGTCATGCGATGCTTGGCGGGCCGCGCTGCGGCAATCTTCCATTTCTAATTCCCAAGATCCACCCCGCAGTACGCGTGGGAAAACTTTTTTAGGTTCCGATAAAATCTGATTGCCATCAACCGACTCTTGGTCGGCCAAGTGAGCGTAACCCTCCTCGGAGTAGCCGTCCAAAGTCCATTCTGCCACATTGCCGTACATGTCATACAGGCCCCAAGGATTGGGTTTGAGTTCGCCCACGGTATGACGCTCGTCATCGGAGTTGTCTACAAACCAAGCGTGTTCCTCGAGTTCATCATCGTCATCGCCAAAGTAATATTTTGTTGTTGTTCCGGCGCGGCAGGCATATTCCCACTCGGCTTCCGTCGGCAACCGATAGAACTCGTCAAAAGAAAACAATAGGCTCAAATATTTGGTGTATTGTTTGGCGGCGAATTGCGTGACTGTGGCACACGGTTGATCCGGGTCTTCGCCAGCGTCAAAAGTAAAGCTCGGGTCATACAAAGAACTGGGCGCCGTTACTGCGTCCACACTATTGTTTTCCGAAATCGCGCGAATGTTTTTGTCGTTGAAATCTTTGAAAACGCGATCGAGTTTCATGTACAGGAAATACTCAGCCCAGGTAACTTCATGTTTCCCCATCCAAAATGGTTTTAGTTGTACTTGGACTTGAGGTCCCTCGTCCTCACGATGTTCGTCATCGTCATCGGGATTGCTCCCCATCAAAAACGATCCGCCGGCAATGGGAATCATTTCAAATTCCACATCGGACCCCGGAACCTTAACTTTGTAAGGGACCATAAAGCCGCCGTCGATTTTTACAAAGGGACCGGATTCCGGTTGGGTGGTCACGATGCCCGGGCGTTGACTGTCTGTTGACTGAGTCGCTGGGCTAGCGGCGTCCTGTTCCTGAGTTGGCTGCGAATCAGCCTCCAGGTTTTGCCCCGCCGCGTTTTCTGTCGTCTCTTCGTTGAGTTGCTCCTCCGTTTCAAACGCCCCCGTTTCAGGTGAGTTTGGTTGAGATGAGCTGATTAATGCAGTCGATTGAGCGATGGAGAATTTTTCTGTTCCCGAACTGATGACGCCCAAAATCAAACACGCTGCAGCCACCAAACAGATCATAGATTTCATAATACGTACCATCGATGGATTCCGCGGAAAATCTTCAAGAACAGTAATGTTGTCGAGTCACCATTTTATTATCAAAGCCGCCGCCTGTCTACTTTGCACAGCTCTTACAAATGAATGTTTCATTCGCACGCCGTGACTTCGCCAACCCAGTCACGGGAAAAGGCGGTTCTGACCTCGGTCGAATTCGGCAAGTTAGAAAATAAATAAAACAATTTGGCAATCGTTGCTTCCATGGTCATATCGCGACCACTGAGAACACCGGCATCTTCCAAGGCCTTGCCGGCTGCATAGCTGGTTTGTGATACGCAACCGTGGCGACATTGGGTGCAACTCACGAGCACAATTTGGTCGGCTGTCGCCCGTTCCAACGTTTGTAAAAAAGTTTTGTTGATTGCCGGCCCATTGCCCACCCCGTAGGTTTCCAAAATGAGAGCCTTCAAGGGTCGATGTAAAACGTTTTTAAGCACATCGACACTCATTCCGGGAAACAGCCGAAACGTTGCCAGTTCTGTGGGGCGAATCGTTTCGATTTTAAGATGGTCCGATGGGGTATCAGGACGGGGTCGCATCCGCTCGCGAAAAACTTGGATTTGCGTTTCTGCTGTGGCCAATGGCAAATAGTTGGGGGAGTCGAAAGCGTCGAGCAAAGACGCGCTGATTTTAGTGGCCCGACATCCACGATATAGTTTTTCACCAAAAAACAAGGCGACTTCGGGAATGGGATACTGCGCCGCCATGACCATCGCCGTTTTTAAGTTCTCGCGGGCATCACTACGAACTTGGCCCAAGGGGAGTTGGGAACCGGTCAAGATAACGGGCTTATCCAAACCTTGCATCATGAATGGGAGAGCCGAAGACGTATAGGCCATCGTGTCGGTACCATGCAAAACCACAAACCCATCAAATTTTTGATAATGGGCCGAAATGTCCTTGGCCATTTTCAGCCAATTTTCGGGTGTCATGTTCGCTGAGTCGAGAATCGGAGAGTACTCAATGATTTCGTAAGCTGGCATCGAGTCGAACTTTAGCTCGGGCATCAAGTCCATTTGTTCGGCTAGGAAGCCTTTGATTGGCTGCAGGCCGTCCTTGGTGGGCTTCATGCCAATCGTTCCCCCCGTATTAATGATGCAGACTTTTTTCATAGGGTTGGATGTTCCGTGGGTGCGTTCGATTATTTTCTATTGACGTTTTGGGCTAAAACCGTGACACTTGATACCTCTGCGGCATTTTTTTCATGTTATCAGTTTAGCAACTGTTGGAAAAAAAACGTCGGTCGCGGCTTGCGGACAGGAAAAAAAGGTACGGGCAAAAAAAGTACGGGCAAAACAGGATTGATGGGTGCAGTCGCCCTGCGTCTCGTAGCGGTGCGGCGTGTCGGGTTGGTCGGGGTGTCAACGTATCGATCTCGATCGGATGTTGGGCGTCAATCCCGATTTGGGATCCGGTGAACCTAGAAACCGTTGCTATCGCCGTGCGCCCGATCCACAGGTTCATTGCAGAAAAATAGCTTCGGGGAAAATCGCTTCGGGGCGTGATCGATTTTGTCGTGCGATGGGGCGGACGGACTTCAGGCCTGGCAAATAGATTTGATCGTTGAGCATATGATGGTTGGCTACATTGTTGATTGTCGGCAATGTTGATTGTCGGCAATGTTGATTCGACATCTTTTGAATAAAGGATTTGGTGATTATGGCTGAGCAAGATAAACGTGGACAGAATCGTCCGATTACCGTGGATGAGTCCAAAGCGAATTGTTTCTACGCCAATTTTTGTCGGGTGACAGGATCACCTGAGGAATTGATAATTGATTTCGGATTGAACTCCCAGCCGATGGGCTCCAGCGACAAACCCATTGATATCAACCAACGAGTTGTCCTGAATTTTTATACGGCCAAAAGATTATTGCATGCCTTGCACATTTC
>JBGSIY010000263.1:0-5812 GCA_041742275.1 Pirellulaceae bacterium
ATACTGCCCAGCATAACAGCCCTAAATCTAAGCTGTCACAGACCACTAGCAGATTTAACTCTGACTTCGCGACGATGCTCCGTTGCCATGATTTTGACCGACGATTCTGGACGACGATTCTGGATTTTGCGACGATTTCTAACGGGTCCCATTGTCACTCAGAGAGGAAAGCGTTTCCACCGGCGGTTTTTTCTCTTGTCGCCGGACGAGGCCGGCCGCAGATCCCGGGAAAATGCCATCAGAAATCGAGTCAAAATTCTCGGAATTTGGTAAGCCGTAACGATTGTAACGCACAGTGAATTTTTTGCTGCGGAAACCTTTATTCCGAAGGTGAGGATCGTGCCGTTTCTCTCAATAATTCGAGAAGTGAGGACGATGACTGTGTTGACGGGAAACCTGACTGAGGGAATGGGTCCCGAAGCCCAATCATGCAAAGCCAACTCAAACTGGTGCGCAGTCACCCCGGGTTGACAAACTTCGCCGTGAAATCGGCCCCAATTTACGAGGAATCAAGATATGCGATCAACGTTTGTTTATTCTATGTTGGCATTGGGCGCCATGATGGCGTCTGGATGCTGCGTCGGCGTGTCCCAGTCAGGTGATTGCTGCGGGGTAATGTCCCCAGACCGCTGTTCCACCCAATTCCAAGACCGCTGTGTCAACGGCTTGTTCCGACCATTTAGTGGTTTGCGAAACAATGATTGCGGCGGAAATTGCGACGGTTGTGACTCAGGCGGCTGTGCCGCAGGAGGCTGTGACTCGGGCGGTTGTGCTTCCGGCGGTTGTGACTCGGGCGGTTGTGCTTCCGGCGGATGCGGTCCTGGTGGACAGGGAGTCGCAGGCGGTAACTTCGGTTACCGAACGCAAGGCGGCCAACAAGCCGGTTGTGCTACAGGCGATTGCGGCGTTTCCCAAGGGCTTCAGTTGCCAGCTTTAGGCAACGGCAACGGGTTACTCGGACGACGAGGCGATGGCAATGGTTTTGGTGCTGACGGCGGTTCGTCCGGGCTACAGTCACCCGCTCTAGGCAATGGCGGTGGGTTACTCGGTCGACGAGGCGCTGGCAATGGTTTTGGTGCTGACGGCGGCCAGGGAATGGGTACGTCATCGTTCGCTGGCGGTGGCGGGGCAGGTCTTCAATCATCTGGCCTGGGAAGTGGCGGTTTGCTCGGTCGACGCGGAGCCGGAAATGGTTACGGTATGGAAGACTACGGCGATTCAAGAATTGCCTTGGCAGGTCATAGCGACGGGTTTGGTAATGGATTTGCTGGTGGATGTGGCCATTTTGGCTGCGGAACCGGCGGTAAATTGTGCTTGTCATGCCGCCTACGTGGTTTGATGGGCGGCCGCCCTCGATCGGGAGGCGGGTTGCTGCATCGTGCAACTGCGGGTCACGGAATGGACGGCATGAGTGCCAACCACCCCTACGGTGGCCAAATTCCTCACACCGAACCGATTCCATCGCAAATGGGTATGGAGTCTCAATCACCAACTTATGCCTACCCTTACTACACGCTGCGAGGTCCTCGCGACTTCTTACAAGCCAACCCACCTAGCATTGGATATTAGTTTTTTCTCAACAACCGTCTCGGCTGGTTAACCCAAAAACAGATTGAGATGTGAGAGTCAACTAGAATGAGAGAAGGATCTGCTGATCACAGCAGGTCCTTCTTGCGTTTCTGGACCCTTTTTATTTTTGCTAAATATCTAAACGGCCTCCCCGTGGTCCTCACGTCGCCCCTAAAATTGGGGTTACCCGGATTGGACTTCGAAGACAATCTCTAGCATGATAAGCGGGAAATAAAATCGATGAACAACGTTTAACATTTAAGAAGGCAACATGTCGGTCAAAATTCCTGTCGATTTAAACGAACGCTCTCGAGCCATCATCGACCGCTTGGATGGCGGGCAAATGGAAGACCTGGGGATCCGCACTGGGTTGGGACCGTTGGGTTGTGTGACATTAGATTTCGGTACGGACCGGCTCGGAACCATTTCAGCCGGGATCATCTTATCGGAAATTTGTTTGGCGGGATTGGGCAAGGTACAAATTGCAGCCGGCAACGATCCCCATCTCCCCTTGCCGCAAGTGACTGTCCGCACCGATTATCCGTTGGCAGCTTGCATCGCCGCTCAATATGCCGGATGGCCTATGGCAACTGACGATTACTTTGCCATGGGGAGTGGGGCGGGAAGGCTGTTGCGTGGCAAAGAAAATTTGTTGGAAAAGTACGGTTTGCAGGAGGTGGCCAGTCAAGGCGTTTTGGTGTTGGAGGCGCCGAGTTTGCCGACAGAAGCGGCCGTCATGCAAGCAGGCTTGGAATGCGAGCTCTCGCCCAAAAATTTAATATTTTGTGTCGCCAGGACGGCCAGCCTTCCGGGAACGATCCAAATTGTGGCGAGGAGCATCGAGACCACGCTGCACAAATTGGATGAGATTGGATTTGATTTACGCCTCGTGGTTTCTGCCCTGGGCACTGCGCCTCTGCCGCCCATCGGTAAAAGCGATATGCAATCGATCGGTTGGACCAACGACGCCATTATTTTTGGCAGCCATGTCACCTTGTGGGTGGACTGCGAAGATTCCGCGGTGTTGTCGGTGGGCGCGCGTTGCCCCAGTGAATCCTCGGCCGATTTCGGGCGACCCTTTATCGAAATTTTTGAAGACTACGATCGCGATTTTTATCGTATCGACAAATTGTTGTTTAGCCCAGCCAAGATCACGACCCACAATGTGCGTACTGGAAAATCATGGGTGTTTGGTAAACTGCATTATAATTTATTGAACAAGTCGATCGGACTTGATCTTTAAGGCGACAGAACATATCGAGTTTGTTTTCAATCGCAATGCTGTCATGTGTCTAGGGAGATCGAGTGAAAATTGGATTGCTGGGAAGAAGTGGTGCATGGCACCAAGCGGAGTTTTTCCGAGCAGCAGCGGCGAGGCGAATCGAGTTGGTGCCTTTGGCGTTCGAAGAACTGGCCGCGGGTGTTCACCACGAACCGGAGTTAGATCGAGGTGAGCAGCCGATTGTCATTCCCGAATGGCTCGACGGACTGGCAGGTATTCTAGTGAGGGCGATGCCACGGGGGAGTCTCGAGCAAATAGTATTTCGGATGGATGTGTTGGCGGAGTGGGAGCAGGCCGGAATTCGGCTCATCAATTCACCGAAAGCCATTGAGGCATGCATCGATAAATTTTTGACGCTTGCTCGTTTAAGCCGTGCCGGACTCCCCGTCCCAGAAACCCGCGTATGTCAAACCGCTGCACAGGCATTTCAGAATTTCCAAGAACTGGGTGGTGATGTGGTTTTAAAGCCCCTTTTTGGGAGTGAAGGGAACGGGCTGGTGCACCTTCAGCGACCGGATTTGGCGGTTAAGTTATTTAAAATAATGGAGGAGCAGGGGCAAGTCATTTATCAGCAAACCTATGTGCACCACGACCATGCGGATTTAAGGTTGTTTGTGGTCGGCGATGAATGTTTTGGTATGATTCGGCGAAACGATCGCGATTGGCGAACCAATGCGGCGCGGGGCGCGACGACAGCACCTTATTCTCCCTCCGATGCCGAACGTGATCTGGCCTGGAGAGCGACGCGATGCGTAGGAGCCCGCGTGTGCGGTGTCGATCTAGTCTACGATGCTGATGCACAACCGTTCATTATCGAAGCCAATGCCGTTCCCGGTTGGCATCATTTATCCAAAAACCTTAACGTTGATCTTGCCGATCGCATGTTGTCGTTATTCACGCATTGATCTGTTACAGACCCGTTCGTTGCCCTCCGTTTATTTCCCGCCGATTACTTATAGAGCAGCGGGGCGCCATAACGTCGGTGGATATCATTGCAAACCTCGGGCGGAATTCTCAATCCGTGAGCCAAGTCATATAGGTATTCGGCTTCGGGATTTGAATCAAGGTTTACACTAATTAAAGACATTGTGTAAACCTGTTGCTCTAAACCCAGTGGAACGGACCAAGCGAATTCTCTGACGTCGAGTGGGGTATTGAATTCGTTTTGCAAGAAGCGGATGGTTTCGGGGGATGCATCCCCAATTTGGCTTAGAATCGCCTGTTGTTCCGCCTGAGAGACTTGCCCATCGGCCTTGGCTGCATTGATCATCGCTCGGACCAAGATCATGGCTTGGGCATCCAGATTTTCAGGCGTTGAATTTCCCGACGGAAAATTGAGAGGTCGGCGATTGGTTGGTTGAGCCGGGAGTGATTTAGGTGTGTTGGAATTGGGTTTGTATCCGCCGATGTCTGCATCGGGGGCTCGTCCCGATTGATTTGGCGTGGAAGAGTTGGGTTGATTGGTTTGGCCGCGAGTGCCCTGAGTTCCCATTTTTCCGGGAGTGCCGTGATTTGGGGCGCGGTTTTGTTGGCGTTGGGTGGCGACGTTTAAAAGGTCCTCGAGCTCGCGTGCCTGACGTGAAATATCGGGAGACCCCTGAAATGGAGTTTCAGAATCTGGGTTGCGGTCATAGGAAGGGGTCTGCCGCGGCACGGGAGCGGGTTTGGAGGGCGGCGCTGATTTGCCTCCACCCCCTAAAATATCCTTAAGGATTTTCGTTCCCATCCCGGAACCCCCCGTTTTTTTCCCCAGCAAATTACCCAAGATATCGATGGCGTCCATTTTTCTTTTTCCTAAATGTATACAAGAGGATGCTCGTGGGCTGTTGAAACAATCATCAAATGGAACCATTCTTGGTCGAATCTCATCGATCGTCAATTGACTTCCTGGCTTTCGCAGCGATTTTCTGAATCCGCTGGCGCGCAACTGAAATGCAACTGTGTGTTGGCATGCTGGCGGTTGTTGAAATTCAGCCGCAACGCAGCGGGTCGTGCCACGGCAGGGACTCAGAACTGTTTTGCTTCCTCGACCACTTGGGCCAACCGTGATTGCAGCAACGCAATGGTGCCTTGGTCGTCCAGTTCGGCATATTCAGCCGCCGTGATCACCGGACCGACAACCAGGCGTAGACGCCGCCAGGGGGTAAAGATCTTTTGCGATCTGGGCCATGCTTGAAACGCTCCATCGATGCCGACCGGCACGATGGGGGCTTGGGTCCGTTTAACCAGGGCGATAAAACCGGGTTGCAGTGGCTGGAGGTTGCCATCGGGAGTCCGAGTCCCCTCGGGAAACAGCAACACCATCTCTCCCCGTTTTAGACGCTTGAGGGTTTCCTTGATCCCGCCGGCCGAAGCCACACCACCACGTTCTAGCGGAATCGAATCGAGAAAGTGAATGATCAAGCCCAACGGCCAAACCTGGAACAATTGCTTTTTGGCTAGAAAATTCATTCGACGGGGAGAACTCGACCCGACCAACATCGGGTCCAAATGGCTTTGATGATTGGCGCAAATGATAGCCGCCCCCGAGGCGGGGAAGTTTTGGATACCGCGTTGACGGTAACGGAAAAAGGTTTTGAAGAAAAACCAAGTAAGAACACGGAGCGTGTTATAACCGGCGATTTGAAACCATGTCCGTTTGATCGGCGAAGGTGGTTGTTTGTCTCGCATAAGGTTCCAAGTTCTTCTAACGGAAAAATCAGACGATCAAGGGTCCGTTTCAGGCGGATTGATTCTTGCGTATTCGTTGCGGTCTAATGAGTCCAGCAGTCCCCCGGCAGGCGGCAAACGTTTGCCCAGACAGGAGGCGAACGTTTGCAAGTTTAAATTGAAATGATTTTCGGGCGAAGGGGTGGGATGTTAATTAATGAGGCATGAAAATTGAAAATTGAGAATACCGAGATTATTGACACCTTTGCCGAAGCCTTTCGGATGGTCTACGCGCGGATCGGAGTCACGGCT
>JBGSIY010000264.1:0-6651 GCA_041742275.1 Pirellulaceae bacterium
TCAGGATCCATACCAAGCCGTCTCGACCACGAATCATCGACGACACTCTGCTGTAGAAAACAGTCCTGCATTGACGAAAATCGAACCCTCGCCTCAAATTCAAAACACTTTCAGTCCATTAAAATTAAGATCGCGGTGGCATCGTGAACGTTGGCGTTTATCCCCATTTTATTCCCAGTCCATTATGGAATGGAGCATTGGAGCTGACCGATTTGACCGCGCCGAAGCCAGCACCTGCCTCCCATTCCGGTGCAGGTCCCACTTCAGATTCGAGCTCGGTCCTTTCGCTCCCCACCTCAATCCGAAAACAACTCACGGACTGCGGCAACTGGCTCCGCGGGAGGTTCGAGACCAAGGAAGCTGGTGAACGGAGTATTCCGAACCAAACGGAACCGCCCCTCAATCTCCCAGTCGATTCTCTGCATCGCCAACTCGCCGAACTCAAATACGCGGCGATACCCGAACTCAACTCCCGAGCCTCCTTTGTGGCCGCTCAATGGCAAATACATGGCCCAGGACTTTGGGCGGAGCTGCAACGGCTGTTCCCCGACGCCAGGACCCAATGCACCCCACCGTGTGCCCTTGTGATTGTCCCCCACCTCTTTGTTCGTTCCATCGAAGTGGGACCCAGGGAAGTGTTGATTCCCGGCATGATGTATGACCGCAGCACTTGGATCCCCGAATGGATTGTCAATACGATCGCAGTGGCTGCAACGTGTTTTGAAAATGCCCCTGGGTCGGCGGCATCAGCGTCGGCCCAAGTAAACGGGACGGCAGCGATCACGCCGAACGCCTCCCGACAGGTCATCGCTCTCCTGTCGGTCCTACGCCTGGCCTCCGATCGCGAGTACCTAAGTTTCGATCGCCTGACATTGCAGGAAACAATCCAACTGCTGGGTTGGAATAACCTGGAACGTGTCGACGAAACCACGTTCAACTGTTTCCAGCAAGATCCACTCGACACAGTGGTCAAAGATTGGGAATTCAAGGTGCATTGAATTGAAAATCGTGTATTCAATTAAAAATGGTGTTGCAAATTGCCTGGGGAAACATTTCCTCCGGTGATGAATAAATACCTAACGCATTCCGAAAGTTTGATGGAACAGTAAAACCATGAGTCGCCGTCGCTGGGTCTATGCCCGCTCTATTTTATATCCCACGTTGGGATGGAACGCCCTACTGGGCCGAGTCCTCAAGGTACGGCGCTGGTGGGACTCCATTGATGAACATGTAATTCTAGGCGCGCGTCCGTTTCGCCGAGATGTTCCCCGACTTTTGGCATTGAATGTCGGTGGGGTGGTCAATACTTGTGAAGAATTTCCCGGACCGATCGACCTCTACCAACGTTTGGATATCGAACAATTTCATATGCCGACCGTCGATTTCACGCACCCTCGCTATGACGACGTCGTACAAGCTCTGGAATTTATGGATCGCAAAATCGCCGAAGGCAGAAAAATTTACGTACATTGCAAGGCCGGGAGGGGACGCAGCGCAACGGTCGTCATCGCGTATCTGATCACTCGCAAACAAATGACCATTGTCGACGCTCAAAACCTCCTAATATCGATTCGCCCTCACGTGAATGCAAAACTTGCCGATCGACCCGTCGTTCAAGAATTTGCGAAGCGGTTTTCTCCTAACCTGGAACTTCAAAATCCCGCGACACTACCACCAACCCGTGATCGATGATCATCTCGCCCCACGGATTTTTTCTTGCAAGCTGGTATAGCATTCCCAACGAAATTCTCAAATAATCAGCAGAACAAAATCCAAGATGCAGCAATTGCCCAAACGGTGACGCGTTTTTTTTAAAGTGCGAAATAACGTGTCTTCCCACAAAAGAACTCCCGAGTTGCGTTGAGACATTTTGAGAAGCGTTTCGGCCAAATCCAATTAAGTAACCCATGATTAAAGGTCTCCCCATGCAAGTTAAAAAATTCCCTTTCCAACACATCTGCACTTGGACCATCGCCCTATTGTGCTTCACACTGCCGCTTGTTACTCCCAGTCCATCGGAAGCCCAAGACCCATCGGCCAAAGTCTCCGTCGTCGGCCTGTCTCTGACCCTGAAAGACGATGACAACATCTACAGCGGTCCGTCGGGAGTGGAAGTCAAACTCAAAATCGCCGGCGTTACCCAACGAATTCTGAAAGTCGCCCAGGAGGAGGATGAAGCCAGCAGCATTTCCATTACCACCAACGACGGAAAAGTACTGAAAAATGAAAACGCATTCTCCAACTCCGGATTCATGGCCAACATCGCCGAAAACGGCCTTTCAGTGACCTACCCGGTTTCCGTATCCGAGCTCCCCCCATCGGGAACAACTTCGCTCAAAGTCAAGGGGAACGTTAAACTCATCATCGGCGATGATATCCAAACCATGGAAGCCAAATTTGAACCCAAAGTGGACACCAAAGTTACTCTCGGGGCCGTCGAAACCGTGATTGGCAGTGTCGAAAAGTCATTTGACGAACAAGGGATCGTGGTCGAATTCAAATCGAAAAAGTCCATGGAGAGCATCGCGGAAATTGAATTCCTCGATGAAAATGGAAAACAACTCGAATCGTCCAGCGCCGGCACATCTTCATTTTCATTCGGCGGCGGTTCCGAAACGTCCAGCTACTACCAACTGAATGCTATTCCAAAATCGCTGACCGCCAAAGTCAAATATTATCGGTCGACCCGGGAGCTGTCGGTTCCCGTCAATGTGGAACTCGATTTGGGTTTGGAGAAAAAGTAACAAATCGGACCTGGGTCAAAAATTTGATTGGACGCGAACGACGAACCGAGCCCGTCATTACAACGGCAGGATTGGCATGTCGATATCATGCATCCTGCCCCAGCAATGAGAAACAGCCGCGATCAATTGATCGCGGCTGTGGTTGATTTCAGTGTGGAAACTGACTGCTACTTGACCGTATACCCTGCCAAATGGGTATTGGTCTTCGCATATTCCTCTAGTTTTGACAGATAGTCAACATCGGGTTTGGTTACGGTGAAACTACAAACACGATTGGTCGTGTCTGTTTCAATGTTGGTCACACCATCAATTTTTTCCAAATCGCTTCGGACCGAAGCGGCACAACCATTTCAGGTCATGTTGGGGACGTCGAGCGTCACCAATGTCACCTTCGAATTTGCGTCCGTAACCGTCGCTCCTGCCGCCTGGGTATCCCCAGTCGACTTACTTGCGGATTTCTCCGCTTGCGGGTCGCTACACCCGATGGCCACCAACAACAGGGCAGCCGAGATTCCAATACCAAACTGTTTGCTCATAAAACAAACCTCCTAAAAAAACCAAACCTATTTGAAGTCGCTGAACACATGTTCAGCAACGTTTCACCTAAAACAAAAACATATCGAGACGCCCTGATCTTGGGACGATGTGCGGTGACGCAAGGGACCCCGTCGGCTCAATGAGCACCATTGGCTCACGAAGAAAAATGCCGAGACAATTCGCAGATGAAATTGAGGGCAAGACTAAACTTCCGACCGGAAGTTGAAGAGGCGAGACTCAGGCCCCGCGGGATGTGAGGTCCTCCAACGGACCTCGCAAAAAATTAACTGAGAAAAATGACATTAACCTGCTTTTATTTATTTCGTGGTTTCTGCGTTCGAAATGACGCCTCGGGTCTCAACAAACGATCGCTACTTAAACCGCGACTCAAACCAAGGCGGTGTGTCGTTATTGTACTCAACTGCACGACTTCAATCCAGGCTGCCGCACCGCTCCACACGCGATTGAACGAATCACTTTCCTGGAAACACACGTGGAATTCACGAGTAATTCTCGAAACGAAAATATAACGACTATAAATTATTGATCACGGTCCATTTGGCTTTCCAAACCCAGATCCAAGGCTTGCAAAAATACTTGCAGGGGTTCGGGAGTACCACTAAAATCGTCAAAACTTAGCTATCAACTACAGTCGCTTTGTCGCTTCTTGTAGTACACCAATGAAACTATTTATTTGTTCAAAATTCAAAACCGGTCTGCACCTCCGAGTAAAAGAAAATCGGGTTTCCTTTTGGGCTCGCCTAACAATCGGACGCGAATTCGGTTTTCAAACGAGGACAGCAAAACTAGGCCAGTAGAACCGCGACTATCGCCGACTACCTTTTTCATGATGTTTCTGCAGCACACGTAGGGTGCGTGAACGGACCCGTAAAACGACCGAGCGTCCAACGAAGCGGAAGTCCAATACCTTTTTTTCAATGCCAATCTCCACTGAGGATCCACCATGCAGCGACACGGTCAAAGATTCATTATTGTGTTACTCGCATTCGCTTGCCTAAATATGTCTTTTACAGTTGGGCAAGAAATAAAGCCGACGACTGTACTGTTCGAGAATGTCCGAGTCTTCAATGGAACGGCGACATCTCTGTCGGCTCCCTGCAACGTCTTGATCGTAGGCAACATCATTCAGCGGATCTCCACCGATCCGATTCCCGTGAACCGCCGCGCCGACACGCTGATCATTGCCGGCGAGGGACGGACGCTCATGCCGGGCCTGATCGACGCTCACGTTCACACCATGATGGAAAGTGTTTCTTTACAAGCCGGGATGACCGCAGAAATCAGCTACGTGGCTCTTGTGGCAGGCAAGGCGGCTGAGAGACAATTGCTGCGAGGCTTCACTTCCGTGCGAGACATGGGTGGGGCTTCATTTGCCCTAAAGCGAGCCATTGATGACGGGACGATTGTCGGCCCTCGCATTTATCCCTCGGGGGCGACTATCTCGCAAACATCTGGGCATGGCGATTTCCGTCCCCTCACAGAACTACCTCGTGGTCCCAACGAAACATTAACCTATTTGGAACGGACCGGCATGACGGCGATCGCGGATGGCGTTGACCAGGTCCTCTTGCGAACTCGGGAAAATCTGATGCGCGGGGCATCCCAAATCAAACTGATGGCTGGCGGCGGTGTCTCGTCGAACTACGACCCATTGGATGTCACTCAATACACACTTGAGGAATTGAAGGCCGCTGTCGTGTCGGCCGAGAACTGGGGAACCTACGTCACCGTCCATGCCTATACGCCAGAAGCTGTAAAAATGGCAATCCAAGCCGGTGTAAAGTGTATCGAACACAGACAATTGCTGGACGAAGATACGGCTAAACTAATGGCCGAGAAAAAGATCTGGTGGAGCTTGCAACCGTTCATGAACGACGAGGATGCGAACCCTCAACCCGAAGGATCCGCGAACCGTAAAAAACAATTGCGAGTCTCTGAGGGAACCGATATTGCCTACCGATTGGCCCGGCAATACAACATCCGCACCGCCTTTGGGACCGACACCTTGTTCGATGCCAAATTGGCAAATCGCCAAGGCAAACAGTTAATGAAATTGATTCGCTGGTACACTGCCGCTGAAGTTTTAAAAATGGCAACAGCGGACAATGCAGAACTCTTGGCCCTCTGCGGTGAGCGCAATCCTTATCCAGGCAAACTGGGCGTTGTTGAGGAAGGTGCCTTGGCAGACCTTTTGCTGGTTGACGGTGACCCAATCACCAATATCGAATTGATCGCCAACCCGACCGAATCATTCCTGGTCATCATGAAGGACGGCAAAATATTCAAGAATACCTTGCGTTAGAGGAGGGAACCGATTCGCCTCTCACCGACCATAGTAATTGTCCGGAAATACGTTTCGGCCAATTTGAGAAAATGGGGTATGGTTACGGGACTGTTCTTCAGGACTTGTTCTGAAGAAACTCCGCAATTTACCCCGATAGGGGTTGGCAGCTATTAGCCGGTGGTTGAGCGCAGCGACACCACTGGAAGGATGTTGCCACCGACATCGCAACCTGAAGGGGTGCCAGCGACGCTCTTGGTTCGCCCTGCTCGCCTCTATTTCGGGTTGCTGAAAAATGAATTCGAATTCGGACCCGTGATCTCGCTGAAAGGCTGTGAATTCATCAACAACTCAGGCAATTGCGTCGTCGTTTGCTCCGCAAACGATACGATAAAGGACGCTTCGTTCGCCGCCGCCAAACCAAATGCGGAAATTATTTTGGCACTATCAATAGCAGTCTGAGCCATGTGTCCATGCTGCGGCGTGGGAACTCAGATCCCACCCTGCCGGGGACCTGGCGATATGGTTTTTTACCGACCGAGTGATTCTTTACATAGAATTCGCATTTAAAATTGCGAAAAATATCTTGCGTTGCAGTTGGGTCGACTTCTGCTTGTTAAAAAGTCTGTAATAATTGGGTGCAATGAACCAGCCCCTGACCCAAGAAATCGAAGATATTTTTAGGCGATCGTACCGTCAGGTATTCGCATCGCTCGTCAGAACTTTGGGCGATTTCGATTTGGCCGAAGACGCTTTACAAGACGCGATTGCCGCTGCGTTGATCCAGTGGAATTCCGAAGGACTGCCCGACAACTGTGTTTCCTGGCTGATTTCAACGGGGCGGTTCAAAGCGATCGACCGCATTCGCAGAAACGCGAAACTAGGTCAATTGGCCGGAGACATCAATCGTCGGTTGGATTCCATTCGCTCCTCAAATGATTCCAAGTGTGCACAAGCAATCGATGACGATCAACTTCGTTTGATCTTCACCTGTTGCCACCCCGCGATCGACCCCAGCGTGCAAATACCGCTGACATTGCGTGAGGTCTGTGGATTAGCAACGGAAGA